>JACMLR010000099.1 GCA_014379515.1 Chitinophagaceae bacterium | reverse complement strand
TTTTCTGAGTAACAAGGCTGTCTAACTTACCAGACGCCGTCTGTGTCCGAAAGCCATATATCTCATTAAAAAATCGAATGAGCTGCAAACCCGCATTATTCACCATAAAAGCTGAAAGATGGGGATCCTCGGAGCTCGCAAAGATGTTGATAAAGTCAGTTCGGTCAACACGTTTTAAACTCAGTTGCTTCATTGTATTGTCACTGTCGTATCCATAAAGGGCAAGAAGGTCCATCACCATCTTCTCGTCAGGATTATAAGAAGTGAGAAGTTCGAGCTTACCGATCTTATTTCGAAGAATGCTTTTTGCTTTTTCGAGGTTGGATGGATTAAAGAGCCGCTCGCTTTTTTTGGAATCTTTTACTTCCCTGAAAGGTTTGGGATCTTCCAGGTCATGCAGCAATAGTTTATAACCAAGCATGCCTAACACTTTATCGGAAGCGAAAGCAACGTTGACGTTACTAAAGCGGATATCAATTTCGTAAAGGTTGAATGACTCTTCCTGTTTGATCTTGACTTTTTGCTCCATCGTGAAGCCGGTCGAGTATTGGGCGAGAGAGACATATTCCTTTGGACGGAACATGAAGAAAATAAATCCTGCCAGCACACCTGTAAGTGTACAAAGTATAATGATCCATTTCTTCCGCAACAGGGAATACAATAAAAATAAGAGGTCCATTGGGGGTCCTTTTTTTGTGTTTCAGATGAAAAGTACCAAAAAATCCGGGAATAGGTAAGATTCCCGGATTTTGGAATGTTGTAAGCTATCGAACAGTATTTTCTTACTGCTTGGTTTTCACTAATTTATTTACAGAAACGACTTGTCCGTTCACGTTCAGTGCGATAAAGTATACACCGGTATTTAATTTCGCCTCGGCTCCACTCAATCTTAATGTATTTGCACCTACTGGTAATTTGCCGAAGTTACGCTTCATAACCATTCGGCCGCTCACATCATATATATCCAGGGCAATATTGTTACCAGCGGAAGTATTGCTGAAGTCAACGTTCACGTAATCACTGAATGGATTCGGGTAAACACTGATCGGGACCTGGATGCCCTGCGGAGTCACGAGCAAATTCTCACCCGCTCCTTCCATTACGATATTGCGTTCAAGTCCGTTCGGGTTTGGCGCATTTAATACTGCACCACCGTTCACGTCATCGTAGCTCTGGATAATCAAACCACTGCTATATGCATTGGCAGATGCTGCTGTAGAGCTGATGTCAAGAATCAATTCACCATCCGAATTCGCCTGCAGGTCACCGATGTAAACGATCTTGCTGGTATTCTGCCAGGAGTTGATGTAAACAGTTCTACCGTTGACGGTGAATGTTGCAGTAAGGTTACCACCGATCCAATTTGAACTACTGATATAGCCTACACGGTAACGCTTATTCTGATTTAAACCAGAAAGTGTGATCTGTGCTTGTTGTTGATTATCGATCCAGTAACCGGATTGCATTACGATATCAGGGACCAATCCACCCATACCAGTATTATTGTTCGTGGACATACCGGCATTATTCTCACCATTGAAGGTTTTGGTGATGGTTAGTGTAATACCGCTGTTCGCATTGTTCTGGTTCTTCAGATTCGCATATGTAACTCCAGGGTTCGGGAACGCTTCCAGGTTATTCCATGGAGTACCTGCACTTTGCACGTTCTGGTTGAAGTTGACCAGTACGATGCTTTGTGGTGTAATCGTTTTAACCAGGTTACTCCATGCGGAGAATGTACTCACGCCGGTCTTTGCACGAACACGATAGAAATATTTCGTATTCGCAGCAAGCCCTGTATTGGTGTATGCAGTTGTATTACCAGGAAGATCGATCGTTGTCACATTTGCTGTAAACAATGAATCGGTAGCTCTGCTTAGTTGGAAACCGTCTCCAACGCTTTCGTTTGAACTTCTATCTGACCAGCTAAGAACCGTTGTAGTTGCGTCTTTCGGTTCCACGTACAGGTTAACCGGGTTCATCAGTGTGATCGATGATTCGAACTCTTCGATGATGATTGCATTCAGATAGATAGCATTTCCACTCAACCTGTTCATGTTGAGCGTAATTGCGCCACCAGCTGCCGTCAGGTTATTGAGATTCGCTGTAAGGTTAGTGTTGTATTTCGCATTGATAGTATCTGCGCCACCTACACTTGTTGTTATTCGCATGACCGCATCGTAACCCTCGTTCTGACTTCCGACTACAACAATGTTATATCTCTTCGTTCCACCTTGTAACCCAGTGATTGTAATTGCGCGGTTATTTGCCTGGTTATAGAAGATACCTCCAGAGAGTACTGTATCCGGAACTGCACCCGAGTTATTACCGGTTTTATGGCCAGTGAGGAACATGCTTGTCCAGGCTTCCACTAGCTGGATGTTGAACAATGACGGTGTTCCATTTTCATCGAGCAGGTTATTGTAAACCTGGCCTGCGTTACCATAATGTAGGAAGTTGTTCCATGGTGCAGGAGCCACTTTCGTATAATCTCCCAAGTTTACAAACACTGAACGTGTATTCGCATCTGCAACGGTGATGATGAAATCCTTGGTCGTTTCGCCACCTTTGTCATCTTTTGCGAGAACGGTAAGGAAGTGCTGACCGAGATTATCTATCGTTGGCGTTGCAGTAATACGATATGAAGTACCACCCATTGGGGTAAGTGTGAGGAATGAAGGTTTTTTAAGAATGCTTACGGAAACCACATCTGTGACGTAGTCACTCACATTGAAATCTTCATTAAACGTTGCGCCTGTTTTCACTCGGAAATCATTGAGATTAGTGATTACTGGCTTATTGTTTTCCGTGAGTATGTTAACAGTATCGCTTGATGCACCGTCACCATAATTGTTATTGCCCGCTACATAGTACCAATACGAAGTGAATTGATTAGCTGTACCATCCGTATAGGCAACACTGTCTTTATTGGATGAACCCGGATTGAGCAATGTGTAAGGTCCGGCTTTAGTGGTAGCTCTGTAAATTTTATAACTCGTTTCGTTATAAGAGCGATCTACCCATGTAAGACGGACACCTGCATTCTCAGCAAAGTTTGCGTCCAGATTCAACGGCTTGGCAGGCGTTGTTCCATCATCAAATGCTGCATCGATTACAAGAGCGTTCAGCACGCCACCTTGAGATGTTGCTGCGTCGCCGATCATTGTGATGTTGATCTGGCCAGCACCATTTGGTTGAATTTGATAGATAGTGTCTGTTTCAGTGCTGTTAAGGTAGAAACGAACCTGCGCTACCTGGTTATCGATGCGATAGGTAGTAACTGAATTCGCATTGTGTCCGCAACAATTCACCGTTGTACTTCCAAAGAATACAAAGTTATAGCGACGTGCCGGATCAAGACCGTACACACGCAGACGCATAGTATCAGCGGATCCGAAATTAAACGTACCCCATTCCATATAATCTTTAAGCACCGCGTCAGGGAAGACACCGCTGTTATTACCTGTTTGTACACCAGCAGCTGCACCACCGTACCCGGTATTCAGTGCCTGGATCCCAATTGGAGTTATCGCACCTTTCGCCGTTACGAGCGCACCTCTATTAAATGGAGCTGCGGCGTAGAGGTCGATATCATTCCATGTAGGAACATTACCAGAGAATGTTTTGAAGTTGACACGTATTGATTCATTCGGATCAAGTTCGGTAACTGTGATCTTGAATGTGCGACTTGCCCATGCGCCGTTACCATCATCCGCATATACGGTCATGTTATACACGCCCGATGCAGAATAACCTGGCTGGACAGTGAGTGAACCAGATCCATTGCCATTATCCGTAAAGGTTACAAATGAAGGTTTGTTTTCAAACGTCCAAACCATATTCGCATTTCCTTCTGCGTCATTTGCAGTTAACGGTATTACGAGAGTTGCACCTTCTGCAATTGTTCGATCAGTGACGTTATTCAACACTGGAACGGTGTTATCATTAACCACCATTGTGAAGAATGTTGTATCCTTCCCGTTATTGCCATCGTCTACATACGCGATGACGGTATAAGCTCCCTCATCACCGAAACCAGGATTGAGGACAACATTGATATTACCGTTGCTAACTGCTTCGATATTTGAGAAGTAAGGAAGATTTTCAAATGTGAATACGAGTGCATCGCCATCTTCATCGATTGCGTTAACAGGCAATGAGAACACTGTATTATACTTCATGGTGAAGTCGAGAATGTTCGTGAATGCCGGTGGCGTGTTAAGTGTTTTCGCACTTACAGTATTTGAATTGGCTGATGTACCGCCAAGGCCAACTGCTTTCACCACATAATAGTAAGTAATGTTGGCGAAGAGTGCAGTATCACTATAATTTTTAGTTGCACCTGGGCCACCGGGAATCGTTTTTATTAAACGGAAGTTTGCCTGGTTACCCACAGAACGCCACACTTCGAAACTTGTCTCATTGGTTGAGTTATCGTTCCAGGTAAGGTTGATATTATCTTTCGATGCAACTTGTGCAACGAGGTTTGTTGGTACTGCAGGGATCGGATCAGCTGCAAAAGTTGTATCCATTGACTCACCGTGACCAAACGTCCTTAGAATTGCAACGTCTGATGCATTGGATGCTTCGTTAAGAACCTGCATATCGTCGAGCCATCCATTGAAACTTGTATATGTTACTGCATCATTGAAAGCATGTCCTGTACCGGTACTGCTTGGCGATCCAATTCTTGAAGACGAAGTTGGCGTGCCAACGCTGCCTGTTGGGAGGTTGCTCAATGAGCCAACGAGCACACCGTTGAGGTATATCGACAGACCAGGCGAGTTGTAAACGACAACAATATGATTCCAGGTAGCTAAATAGTTTACGTTTGACTGGAAGTTTGAAACCGTGAGTGTTTGTCCCGTTCCACCAATTACGACACGAGCCTGTAGGTCGGCTTCATCCGCACCACTTGTTGAGTTTGTACGCAGCGCCATACCGTGGTCAGAACCACCAAATTCAAAAAGCATTTTCCGGGTGTTGGTGATAGCGCCATTGAATCTCACCCAAAGGCTTACGGTACGTTGATTGTAACCGCCATCACTTGGGAAACCACCATCTGGTTCGCTCCCGGCAAGACCGCCATAGTCTGTATTATCAAACACAAGACTTGCATCCCCTTCAACTTTATCAGCAAGGGTGAATGCCGTTCCGTTTCCAACTATATCACGGGCAGCGGTACCTAGCTTATCGATTGAGCTGCTGCCATTGAAATTCCATTTTGCTTCGGAGGAAGAATAAGAAGACTGGCCATAGGCACCCACTGAACGCACTTTATAATAATACCTGGTATTTGCATTGAGGCCAGAGTCTGTATAAGCACTACCGTTTACGGTGGCGATTTGCGCAAAAGTTCCGGTTGCACTTGTAGAACGAACGATTTCAAAACCGCTTTCGTTTGCGCTATTATCTCTCCACGTAAGATTGATCTTGTTATACGCAGCCGCAGTTGCAGTCACGTTTGTTGGGGCTGCTGGAGCACCTCCCGGTGGTACATAAGGTACTGATTCCTGGAACCAACTGTTTGGTATAGCCGCATAGTTGTAGTTGCCACTGATTTGCCGCGCCCAGTTAACAGTCATTGCTTCACCGCCACCAGCTTCAAAAAATACTGCTGCGATTGGATACACTCCTACTCCTAATGCAACGGTCGCACTTGTCACACACGTTGTTCCATGTGCGCCATCATTGTCAACTGTTGGAGCCGCAACATAATTGTAAGTACCGTTAAAATACAATTTACTTCCGTCATCCGAACATGTTTGGAAGCGGTAATTGCCAGCTGTAGTAATATTTACATAACCTTCCCAGAGATAACCGAAGTTATCTGTACCACCTGCAGTAAATGCGATATTTGGCGCTATTCCGGTAGCGGCTGGAGTCAGATTATTATAATCAGGAAGTTCTACGAGACCAGCTGCATTCTGGAAGAATTTATAACAAACACCCTGTAGAGTGGTGCTTGCAGTTGCCTGGTTGCTTGGTGCAGAAAGATTTCCTGCTGCATCTCGTGCAAGAACGGTGAAAGCGAATGTTTGAAGCGACGCAAGTTCATTGATCGCAAAGAAAGTATTTGCTGTAGAATATGATTTTACACCGTTAACATAAATATCATAGCGCTCCACGCCCAGGTTGTCCGTGGACGCATTCCATTTCAGTGAAACGTTTGTTCTGCTAGCGCATGTAACCGTTAAACCAGTTGGAATCGAAGGAGAAATATTATCCTGCAACGCCGAAACTTCCGCTTCGTTGCTATTTGGTGCTGCACCGAATTGTCCGACTGCGCGAACGATATAATAATACTGTGTGTTGCCAGTGATATTCTGATCAAGATAGGAAACAACGTTTGGCGCGGTGATCGTTAATAATTGGTATGGTCCGCCGCTCACTGTTGAACGATAAACTTCGAAGCCTGTTTCATTTTCACCTGCATTTGGGTTTTCGTTCCAGTCGAGCTGGATTCCGTTAACCGAACTAGCGAAAGCAACAAGATTTTTTGCACCATCTGGTTTGGGATTACCTGCTGCATCGATAACGGTAAATATTGGGGAAAAGATACTGCCGCAACCAAATTGCTCGAGCACTTTTGCTTTGTATTGACCGATAGGAGCCGTATATGTATTTGTGGTACTCACGATAACGTTATCGCTTACTCGAACCCATTGGTAACCCGAGTAGCCAGCAGGAAGTGCCAAAGGAACCGATGTAGTTGCATCGAGCGCCGGCAAAACTTTACTACGAGTACCGGTAACAGTTATAGCAGGAGTTGGTGTTGATGCTTTTTGATAGATCACAGCAGGTTTTGGTGAGTAGATAGTCCAATCAGACGTGGCCGATCGCTTGAATCGCACTCGATACGTACCGAATGCGTTTACCCTCACTTCGTTTCCTGTAAACTGAATGATGGATGAACCATCGATCACTGTATTTACACCATTGATTCGGGTAGCGATTGTGGCGCCGTTACGTTGCCATTCGTACGCATAAAAACCTGCGGTGATACCGAGTCGCGCGTTGATAGCACTATCGGGACAATAATCATATCGTTGAAAATACACAAGAGGGTTCGCCTTGTGCATATCGTTCATATAGGGAAGGAAACCTGCATCCGACCAATGGGTATCCCAAACGAAGTGACCGAGTGTTGGATAAAGTGTCCATCGAATATCAGCACCGATGTTTTTAAGTCCGTCGTATGTGCTTTGTGCGTAGCTGGGGCTTGGATTGGTATCGAGGCCACCGGATGCAAACCAGATAGGCACGTGTACGAAGTCAGTATAGTTTGTGTGCTGGGTTGCTGCTGCAGACGGTGCTGCTTTCGCAACACGCTGAGGGAATGCAGCGGTAAATGACCAGGAAGCAACACCACCGTTTGATAAACCGTCAACGAATACACGATCTACATCGGCGCGGGTATACTTGCCCATTGAATCGAGAATACCGATGACAGCATTATAACTAATTGCAAAACCTGCAATTCCCCAGTCACTAAAGCAATTCGCTCCAACAACTTTTTGTGGATATAAAAGGAAACCATCGAATGCATTTGATTCAACGGCATCACGAAAGCGTCGACCTCCGTGTACAAGTTGCTTCTCGTTATTGTACACACCTCCATTCGATGGACAACCGGGTTCACCGGCACCATGGAAGAAAAGCATGATGGGATATTTCTTACCGGCACTGTCCGGGTTAGAATAACTTTTCGGATACTTAAGACGGAAAGCTAATTGAATTCCGTTAAGGTTCATGTAATAAGCCTTGTAATCCTTTCCCCAGGAGTTACTGTCAATACCAGACGTTTTAACGGATACCCATTTTTGCAATCCCAAAATATTCGGATCTGGATTGGCAACGTTTAGCAAACTGTCGTTGCTGTACACTGCACCGTTATTAATCCAACGCCGGTTTTTATCAGCAGGGTTGAAAACGTTTTGAGAATGGGTTACGGACAAAAAACAAATCACTCCAATTGTGGTGAGAAGTAATACTTTCTTCATAATAAGCGACATTAAAAGACATTAAATAAGCTACCCAAACCGAGTTACTGGTTTTTAGTCAGGATATTACACAGGCTATGAAAATGCTAGGGTAGGCATATTGGAGGTGTTACCGTGGCTGGTTTTGTCGAAGAATAATGAGGTAATTGCACGAAGTGATTCGGAAGGATGGTGGACAGATGCGTTACGAGGCGGCTCAAAAATAATACAATTTTCCAAAAAGTGAAATTATTGGGGAAATACTTTGTCGAATTAGGCATACCAAAAAAGTGGTATCAATCTCCCCCATCATTATAACTATACGATTCTTTTGCCTTTCTTCGCACCTAATTCGGTGAATTTACTAATCCGTTAGTCCCTTATGACATCTATGAATGTGCTTTCATTCCTTAAAATTCTTTTTTGGTTCAGTGTATTCCTTGTTTTTTACAGTTACATAGGATACGGTATTCTGCTTTGGTTACTCGTTGCAGTTAAACGTATTTTCATTCGACCAAAGACACCAGACCCAAATTACCTTCCAGCAGTTGCATTAGTTGTTGCAGCCTACAATGAAGAAGACTATATCTCAGATAAAATAGCAAACAGTTTTGCGCTTGATTATCCCAAAGAGCTGCTCGAATTGGTGTTCATTACGGATGGTTCAAGTGACTCAACTCCCGATATCATTGCACGTCATGAAAGAATAAAACTTCTTCATCAGCCTGATCGACGTGGAAAAGCTGCGGCTATGAACCGAAGCATTGAACATATTAACTCCCCGATCCTGGTTTTTTGCGATGCGAATACGATGTTGAATCCCGCTTGTATCCGTGAAATAGTTAAGCATTACCAGGATCCGAAGGTGGGCGGGGTTGCCGGCGAAAAGAAAATCATCCAGGATGGAATTAATACTGCAGCAGCGACCGGGGAGGGCCTCTACTGGAAATACGAATCCGTGTTGAAAAAACTCGACTCCGACTTATACAGTACGGTAGGTGCGGCTGGAGAGTTGTTTTCGGTTCGAAAAGAACTTTTTGAAGCAGCGCCGGAAGGAACGATCATAGAAGACTTTGTTCAATCGCTAACAGTTTGTACCCGGGGTTATGTTTTAAGATACGAACCCAATGCGTTTGCGGCCGAGGCTCCGTCTGCCTCAATTCGGGATGAAATGAAACGAAAAGTGAGGATTTGTGCGGGCGCTTTCCAGGCGATGATTTTGCTGAAAGAACTTTTCAACATTTTTCGCTATCCCGTGCTGTCATTTCAATTCATCTCTCACCGGGTATTACGATGGACCTTATGCCCGATTGCACTAATCGTAATTCTACTAACAAATCTGGCACTCGTTGCGTTTGGCACGGGTAATGTATATATGTATACACTGATTGCCCAGCTTGTTTTTTATGGAATGGCCGTCACCGGATGGATGTTGGCAACGAGAGAAATCCGAGTGAAAATTCTTTACGTACCTTTTTACTTCTTCTTCATGAACCTCGCGGTGTTCCTGGGTTTCCGGCGATTCATCCGAAACAAACAGTCGGTTCTTTGGGAGAAGGCATCAAGGCAGAAATTACCAAAATACCACTAAAGCGGTATTGTTCGAATGATGTCAATAGGTATCTTCGCGGTAATAAAAATATAATAAGGGTATATTTGATTTATTGAATAATATTTCTATTTTTACGATGCCATATTAGGCAGTCCATTCAACATCCTCTGAACCTATCCAAGGTTTACTCTGACTAGCTTCCTGATTCCCACAAATCCTTCGAACAGCCGCCATTATCTGACGTTTTCCTGTCAGCTATCCATATAACCATGGTTTAAAGCCGCGTTTGTCTAAGCTTTTGATTATTCAATATAGTAATCCCAATACCTCTGTGAGCCTGTCTATCCAAGTGCATGCCTCTTGAAAAATTGCGATTTGTTCACTTAAAAAATTTTTCTGCCCATGAAAAAGCAAATACTCGCAATTGATGACAGTAAGGCAATACGTTTTTTGCTTCAAACTGTATTAGGAAAGGACTATCAGGTTATCACAGCACCGGACGGATGTTCTGCTATGTACTGGTTATCTAAAAAGAATTTACCAGATTTGATCATCACAGACGCCCAGCTACCGGATATGGACAACTGGGAATTGGTAGAACAGCTTTCGATAAGCGGACTTTACCGCGATATTCCAATGGTTGTTTTATCATCGCTTAATAAAAATGAAACGAACTCAAAGTGTTTACAATTTGGTGTCGCTGAACATTTCACCAAACCATTTAATCCGATCGAATTGCTTGAAGCAGTAAATAAGATTCTCAAATATCAAGAAATGAGATTGACAGCTCAAGTAGGCTAATCACGTACATTATGAAGATATTAAACCCTCAAACCTTACTTTATGGAACTGACTTATACGCCTGAAGAGAAGACGCTGAAGCGGAAATACCGACACTACTCTATCTCCACTGCAAAAGCAACTACCCCTGAGGTAACTGAAAAAAAGAAAGCAGATTTCTTTTACATCGGCCGCAAATCAAGCAGCATCGACTGCCTCATTCGTTCATTCGAAACAGGCTATGCCGCTGAAAGCGTTGAAAATGCAAAATTCATTCTCAATCGCCTCGCCGCACAGGAAAATACTATTCCAGGAGTTTTTATCGTAGACGCATCGATCAACCCAAAAGAAATTGCGGGCATCTATAGTTTCGTGAGCAATATTACCGACATGTCTGGCATTCCATTCATCGTTGATGCAGCTCACGCCTCACCTACAGAATTGGATTCTATTCGTAAAATGACTTTTGTTGACGAAATTCTGTTTCTCAACGATTATACCAGTCAAACCTTGTTCAGCAAGATCAGCTTTCTAAAGAAGATCAAGCAGAAATCTGGATCACTTAAAGTGAAGAACAATATTGAGACTTCAGGTGCATTTTACTATTCTCCTGATACAATTTTGAAACGAGGTTTTGACGTCACTGTCTCTTCTATGCTTCTGCTCCTGTCGAGCCCGATTCTACTTTTGATCGCCCTGGCAATCAAAATCGAATCGCGCGGTCCCATTTTCTATATCGCAAAAAGAGCTGGCAGAGGTTATAAAGTTTTCGACTTCTTCAAATTTCGTACGATGTACACTGGTGCAGATATGAAAGTCAAAGACTTTATGCACCTCAATCAGTACAGCAGCGATTCTACACAGGGTCCGGTTTTCTTCAAGATCAACAACGATCCTCGTATCACGAAAGTTGGGTTGTTTTTGAGAAAAACAAGTCTTGATGAACTTCCGCAGTTTCTGAATGTATTGATCGGTGATATGTCGCTGGTTGGAAACCGCCCTCTCCCACTTTATGAAGCTGCTACCCTCACAACGGATGAGTGGGCGATGCGTTTCATGGCTCCAGCTGGCATCACCGGCCTTTGGCAGATCAAAAAAAGAGGTCAGGACGAGATGTCGACTGAAGAACGTCTTTCCCTTGATATCAACTACGCAGAGAAGTACAATTTCATGTACGATCTATGGATTATGGCTAATACGCCATCAGCTCTTATGCAAAAAACAAACGCGTAAATTTTAATTAGCTTTTCTTCTTATAATCGATGATCCCGCTTTTACCAGCGGGATTATCTTTATATATTGCCAAGTCAATGCCGATCTCAACACCACTTATATCTATCATCACGCTCAATTATAACCAGGCGCGCGTGACAGTGGATTTTCTCGAGTCTGCAAAAAAGCTCAACTATCGCAACTTCGAAATATTGGTTTGCGATATGGCCTCTGCTGAAGATGTTACAACGATTATAGATCCTTCACTATTTCCAAATACTCACTTACTATTAAGCTCGAAGAATCTTGGGTTTGCTGCAGGAAATAATTGGGGAATGCGCCAGGCAAAAGGTGAATTCTATCTCATTGTTAATAATGATACGATCATGCCCCCCGACTTGCTGGACAAGTTGCTGCAACCATTCTCTACCGACCCACAAATTGGGGTAACGTGCCCGAAGATTATGTATTATGATCAACCGGAAACGATTCAATATGCCGGTTTTAATCCGATGAATATGTATACGGGTCGCACAACCATTGTGGGCGAAAAAGAACCTGATACGGGTCGCCATGATGCGTCCGGCCCAACTAGTGGTGCACATGGATGCGCAATGCTCGTGAAGAAATCTATCATTGAGAAAACAGGGATGTTTCCCGAAAAGTTTTTCCTTTATTATGAAGAGTGGGACTGGTCGGCACGGATTCTCAAAGCAGGTTACAAAATTTGGTATACCGCAGATGCAAGGATTTATCACAAGGAATCATTAAGCGTTGGTAAGAGCAATCCAATGAAAGTGTATTATCACACCCGTAACCGAATTCTTTTTATGCGTCGAAATGCAAATTGGTCGCAATTGGTTGTCTTCACGCTCTTCTTTGGTTTGTTCTCATTTCCGAAGTCGGTTATCCAATTTTCAGTTAATCGACAGTTTCCACAATTACGCAATTTTCTAAAAGGCGTTTTTTGGAATTTGAGGTCTTCAAGTGATTCGATCACTTAGAAACCACTTAATAATAGTTTATAACTTTATTCGTTTAGATACCTATGTTGGTCACCTTATTGCATATCTTTTTTTGGATCCTTTTCGTGTACATGTCGATCAATGTGCTTTATCTCTTCATCATTACTGTTGCAGGAAAAATCCGATCGAGCAAAAGCTATGGCGTCAATCCAACAAAGAAAAAAATTGCTGTGCTCATTCCGTCGTATAGAGAAGATGACATTGTTCTGAACACCGCAAGGCAGGCAAAACAGCATGATTATCCTTCAGATAAATTTGACGTTTTTTTTGCTGCCCATCATCTCAAAAAAGAAACTATAGAAGCGCTTCGACGAGTTCCAGTGAATGTATTGGAAGTTGAATTTGAATTGGGATCGAAGGCACGTTCATTAAACGCCCTGTTAAACTATCTTCCCGAAAATGAGTATGAGATTGCCATGATCCTGGATGCCGACAATGTTATGCTTCCAGGAATGCTTGAGCAAGTGAACGATGCATTCCAGCAGGGGTTCAGATGTGTTCAGTGCCATCGCATCGCAAAAAACAGGAATACTCCTGTTGCGGTATTGGATGCAATGAGCGAGGAGATCAACAATCACTTTTTTCGGAAGGGTTTGAGATCAGTTGGATTATCTGCAACTGTTATTGGTTCAGGGATGGCGTTTGAATTCAAGAAGCTAAAAGAAATTTATAATAAGCCGGGTATTCTTGGCAATCCAGCATGCGATCGTGAAGTTGATTTTGAAACGATGAAAGCAGGTATTCAAATTGAGTTTATTGAAAAAGCATTTGTGCTCGATGAAAAGGTTGCAAACCGTGCCGTGTATGAGAGGCAAAGAACTCGCTGGCTGGAATCGCAAATTATTCATTTGAAATTGTTTTTCGATAAGGCCCAGGGACATCTTCCCAAGACGGCTGATTACTGGAACAAATTATTTCTGAATCTAATTCCACCACGCCTGATATTTCTTGCGTCATTTACACTGATTCTTTTTATTGTCGCGCTTCAATATTTGTTCAATTTTTATGTGCTTGCTCCGGGAACTCTATGGTGGCTTGGGCTTACTGCTTTGTACTTTTCTACATTTTTAATAGCTATTCCTGGCAGCTTCTACAATAAAAAGACGCTTCAAGCGATTTTCTATATTCCGGTACTGATGGTGTCCATGCTAAAAGCATTGTTCAAGATGAAAGTGAGCCGTAAAGAATTTCTGCATACACCAAAGACCTTCACTCAGAAGTAACTTTTTCATTCGATAGTTTCCCACATTTTTCCCACTGCGGCGGGAACGAAGCTTTTTGGCCTTTACTTTGTTGAATTCCAGCACTTCCCACCCTATAGTTTACTATTATTATCATTGATTGCTCCCCCAACCCATTGAAAATCAATGCATAATTTATTTTTGCTATAACATAAGAAACATGCTTTTGAGACGTTTTTTGGATAGGCCGTTGTTAAGACGCAAGCGTTCGCGCTGTATCCTTTCAACAAATCCTAAATCCGAAAATCCATCCGTATGAAGAACTTTACCTATGTGCATAGGAAGGCGCTTACTATTATTGCCTTTCTAATTGTCACTCACTCAGCCTTAATCGGGCAACAAGTGGGACGCGGCCTTACCGCATCCAATGGCGTTTTTATTGGCTTTTATGAATACAAGCCAACCGATTACAGCGCCAATCCCAACGAAAAATATCCTGTAATGATTTTCCTCCACGGAATTGGTGAGAGAGGAAACGGAAGTACGGAGTTGTCAATGGTTCTCGGACAG
>JACMLR010000098.1 GCA_014379515.1 Chitinophagaceae bacterium | reverse complement strand
TGGTGTACCTTTTCTGGAATTATTTTATTGATGCGTGTTTGAAGGTTTTTTGAGAAACGATTGAAAATCGTTGGCGATTTCAACATATTGCGTTGCCATACTTTGAGTTCAGCGGCAATAACCTTTTCATATGATGTCATTTTTGTGTCTGGCAATGATTCGTGTTGAAAGATGAAAGATCCTGTAAACAATAGTATAGATGACATTCACAATAAGAATGCCACTCGACTAACAACAAACGGCGGGCACGAAAACTATTTCTTGATCGGTGTAGCTTTAACACCGGCACGAGTGATTTTCACCGGCAGAATATGACCTTTCGAATCAAATTCCATTTTGTCGATGCACGTTTCCCTGGAATTGCCATCTTTCTCTGTGAGCGGACGACGATGATAAACAATAAACCATTCATCTTTACCTGGTAGCTGGATTACAGAATGGTGCCCCGCACCGGTTGCTATCGTCGAATCCTGTTGCAAAATTTTTCCAATTCGTTGAAAAGGACCGAACGGAGAATCGGCAATTGCATAAGCAACGCTATAATCGGGTCCTGTCCATCCACCTTCTGACCACATAAAATAATATTTGCCGTTCCGCATAAACATGAATGGTCCTTCAACGTAACCATCAGGAGTAATTTCTTTAAATGTAACCTTGTCATCAAATGGGATAAAGCCTGTAAAATCGCTTTTTAATTTGGCGATGTTGCAATGTCGCCAACCACCATAAATCAAATAATATTGACCATCCTTGTCTTTGAAAGCAAACTGATCAATTGGCTGAGCGCCGTTGTGAAATTTATCGATAAGTGGTTTACCTAAGTAATCCTTGAAAGGTCCGGCAGGTGAATTGCTGACACCAATTCCAATTCCGCCATATTCATTGTCGCTTTGAATGTCGTTGGCTGAGAAAAATAAAAAATACTTATTATCCTTTTCAATTATTGCAGGTGCCCACATGGCGCGCTTTGCCCATTTGATTGCAGCCGTATCTATTATTCGATGATGTTTTTGCCACCCAGTTAAATCATTCGATGAGAAGGCATCCAGGAACACCTGTTGCCCGTACTTAGCGGAGTATGTTGGATAGATCCAATATTTATTTTGAAAGATGGCCGCTTCAGGATCGGCATACCAGCCAGGAAATGCCGGGTTGCCACTCATTGATGCAGTTGCTGGTTTTTGACAAAAAGAAAATATCGGAAGGAAGATAACCAGCAAGAAAAAAATAGTTGACTTCATAATAACCAGGATTGATTGAAACAGAAAATCATCACAAATTAAGCAATCCTTTTTATGAGCGAAGGAAAGAAGTCAATTGATCGCTTAGATGCGTTGCTTCAACCAAAACAAATCAGAATAGAAAAATGAATTAATTTAGGCGTATTAGGTTCTGATATGAAAAAGGTGATAGTAAAAACATTAATTCTTCTTCCGGTCATCATATTGACGATGTTCTTCCTGCATGCTAATTACCAGGAAGAATACCGCCATGTGGGATTTAAGCGGCTGACGCTGTTCTCGATCACGTTACTCATGCTTTATACATTTTTCCTGATCTGTGTACTTCGATGGAAGCAGGACAGTGCATGGCCATTCGTTGTTCAATCAAGCTTCCTGGTTTATTTTTTTGTAGTGTTGAGTCTTACAGGATATTTCATCCTCTTTCGTGAAATTACCTATGACGGATGGTGGCAGCAAATGATGCAACGGATAAACCGAAAGGATCACGTAAACTTTAAGTTGCTGCAAATTTTCAAGATTTACAAAATTACCGACAAACAAATTCTCGGGAACCTCGTAATGTTATTCCCGCTTGGAATTTATCTGCCCCTGCTTTCAAAACGGTTCAGAAATTTTTTTGCAGTATTAATTGCGAGTCTGCTTGTATCTGTTATTATTGAATTACTTCAACTCGCCACAAGTTATCGAAGCACCGACATTGACGACGTGCTACTAAATACCACGGGAGCCTGTATTGGTTTTATTGTGTATAGCCTTTTGAGTTGGAGTCGTAAACCTATTCCCGCAACCTGACTTATTTTCCAATAATGTCAACAACCTGAATTGGCAAGTCCATGCAGTGGAGCTGTTTCTTCTGGTGAGGTCCTTTATATATAAAAGTCAGTGAAGCATTTTCCTGGTCAATTTCAACTGCGGCAATTTGTAAGGTAATTTCTCCTGATTTGGTATTGAAAGTGATATAGTCTCCGGACTTTGCATGCCCGTCCAGTAAATCACCAATCACAACAATTCCTTTGCCGTCAACCGGGAAACTGCGCATTAATTTATATCTACCGGTGATTTTCATGATTGTTAATTAAGGTCAGGCAGTTTACTCAAATGTTGCATCTATAGGCGTTTCAGAATCTCATCTTCTAATGTTGGCGAAAAGCCTTCGCTGATAAAAACAATTTTTCCTGATCGATCAATCAAAACATAAAGTGGTACGGCGTTCAGATTAAACGTATTTTTTACAGCGTCTGTTCCGATAAGCATTGGAAAACTGATCTGCTTTTTTGCTACAATTTTCTTAGCCGATTCGAGCTGTTTGTCCTCACTCATAATACCATACACATCCAATCCACGTCCATTGTATTTCTTGAAAAGTTCCTGAACCTTCGGCATTGATTCAATACATGGTCCGCACCATACTTCCCAGAAATCCAGTAATGTGAGTTTGCCATTAAACGACGCTGTAGAAACGTTCTTCCCGTCAAATCCTTCCAATTGAAAGGAAGAAATCGGTTTGTCTTTTAGTGCATACAGTTTCTTGTTTACTTCAGACTTCTCAACGACATATGTATCCGGATAGCGCTGCGCAGCAAAATCATACGCCGCGGTGGCGTCGTTTAATGTAAGAGCCTTGATGCTATAATCGAGATGCTGAACTTTATCCAGCGTATGCTGCCTGCTAATCCGCCGCATAGGCAGCATTGATTTTTTATCGATGTAAAAAAGCTTTGTCCGATTAACGACATCGTATTGAACGAGGTCGGGCAACGTGATCATCAAATAATAAAAATTCGCATCTTCTTTTGCTGTAATTTTTTTCGCCCCCGATGTATCCAGCCGCAAAAAATCAGTCAACACCACCTGGCCGCCCGGTGAGCCAAGTATATGTGGAATCCATTCAGGATTCGAATTAGCTGAAAAAGTTTTTTCGTCATGATTAATTTCGAATGCAGCTTTACCGTCATACAACGTCTCCCGGTTTATACCATCACGTTTCGCCCAAAAAGTAAAACCGAATAGGTTATCCGATGGGAGGGAACCTATTTTTACAGTACCCGTAATCTTGCGAATGGTTCCGGTAACTAGCGTATCATTTCGTTCTAGAGTATAAACAGCGGTTTTGATTCCATGCTGTGCATTGTAAATCGCTGCAATCAATTTGTTGACATCTTGCGTATTTGCAGTAGTCGTCGCGAGGACGAGCAATAGACAAAAAAGTTTTGGCATATGATTCAATTCGGGATCAATATACGATAGACTTCGTATATAAAACAACTTTTAATATCAATTCATTGTGTCTGCCGCTGTTAAAAAATCCTGAATTTATTCTAACTTGACGGCTTATGATCCAGGACAATTTGCTGCTGATTCTTTCTTTGTTATTTACAATTAGTATGCTGACGATCATCAGCGGAAAGCTAAAAATCTCTTATCCAATCTTTCTTGTTCTTGCCGGACTTTTAATAAGTCTCATTCCCGGAATTCCTTCTATAACGCTTCAACCAGATCTTGTCTTCCTGATCTTTCTACCCCCTTTGCTTTATGCAGCAGCATGGAATACATCGTGGAGTGATTTCTGGAAAATGAAAAGACCAATCAGCCTGCTTTCCTTTGGGCTAGTCATATTTACATCCGCTGCTGTGGCGTATGTGTCGCACATGCTTATTCCCGATTTCCCATTGGCATATGGATTCTTATTGGGGGGAATCATCTCGCCACCGGACGCCATTGCCGCAACTTCGGTTTTAAAGGGGTTGAAAGTACCGAAGCGCGTTGTTACCATTCTTGAAGGAGAAAGCCTGGTGAATGACGCTTCGAGTTTGATCGTTTTCCGCTTTGCACTTGCAGCAATTTTAACGGGCCAGTTTGAAATGTCTACCGCAGCGCAGGATTTCTTCCTCGTTGTTGTCGCGGGTATCCTCATTGGCGTTGCAATTGCTTATGTGGTCTATGCTATTCATCGTTATTTCCCAACTACACCTGATATTGATTCTGCAATCACTTTGATAACGCCCTTCATCATGTATATCACGGCGGAGAATTTCCATTTCTCTGGGGTTTTATCAGTTGTATCAGGAGGTTTGTTTTTAAGCTATCGTTCACAGGAAATTTTCAGTTATGAAAGTCGAATAGCATTTACAGGGCTTTGGAGCACTCTTGTTTTTTTATTGAACGGTTTCGTGTTCATCATGATCGGCCTTCAAATGCCTACTATTCTTAATGAACTTGGAAATTTTTCGGTGTGGGATGCGATTGGGTATGGACTAATAATCAGCCTGCTCACCATTGTCATTCGCATCGTCTGGGTTTTTCCCGGGGCATATATTCCAAGGATGCTATTCAAAAGTATTCGTAACGAAGAAGTAAGGCCCAATTGGCGCGGCATCTTCCTTGTTGCCTGGAGCGGCATGAGAGGAGTGGTGTCCCTGGCCTCTGCACTCGCAATCCCGCTTACGCTTAATACCGGCGAAACCTTCCCTCATCGCAACCTCATCCTCTTCATAACTTTTACCGTTATTCTTGTGACGTTGGTTTTGCAGGGACTAAGTTTAAAACCGTTGATCCGGTTTTTGAACATTGAAGTCAATGAAGAAGGGGAGAAGTCGCAGGTCCTGAAATTGCGAATTGAACTAGCCGAAACTGTGCTGACCTATCTCGAAATAAATTACAACGATGATGTTGAACATCACGAAGCGTACCGCCGCGTGAAAGAGCGATATGATCGTATGCTTGAAACAGCAAAGCGTAGGCTGGAGCGTAAAGAAATTGTTGACGAAGACGAAGATTTTCTTCCGCAATACCGTCAAATGTTGATTGAATTAGTACAGGTGCGCCGTCTTGCGCTTAAGCGTTTCCGGTATTCAAAGCAATTTAGCGATGAACTCATCCGTGAACGGGAATGGGAGCTTGATCTCGAAGAAGCAAGATTGAGAAATTAGGATATCATACTACTTTCACCCGAACCTCTGCAAGGTTTTTAATTTTCGGCAACGATTTGTTCCAGCTGTCAACAGCCCCCGGGAAACAGGCTTCATGCTCCGGACTATCGCCAAAGTTGCCAACAGTAACGGCAAGTAATGTCGTATCATTTATCTCCCGAAGTTTAAAAGAAATGATTTCCTGCTTTTCAAAACCAGCACCCAGTACGCTGAATGTAAACGCGAGATCCCAATAAGGTTCTGATACGAGAAGTATTCCTTCAGCTCCAACAGAGCCATTACACATCTTCCAAAGCACGGCACTTCCAGCCTGCCAATCGGATTCCAATACATCGAATTCGTGCCACCACGTACGGATCCAATCTCGACTTAAGTTGGGATCAGTCAGCACATTCCACACTTTTCCTGCTGGTGCTTCGATTTCAATAGACTTTTCAAGATAGAGGTTCTTCATAGTGTTTTTTTAGTTCATTAAGATAAGGTCGTGGTCGGTTCAGCGATGATTAAAAAGATTAAATGTGAACCGAAATCAAGTTGACTCAATTATCAATAAATCAATCTTTATGCCAGTAAGATGAGGGGAATTGCCCTGCATAAAACCACGTAAAAACCTTACCTTCGCCCACTCGAAAAATAAAAATGGACTCCCTTGCATTAGGGAATGGAAAATGAAGAATATCCGGAATTTTTGCATCATTGCACACATCGATCACGGCAAATCAACCCTGGCCGACAGACTACTTCAAGTAACGAACACGATCAGCGAAAGAGACATGATGGACCAGGTACTGGATGACATGGACCTGGAAAGAGAGAAGGGTATCACGATCAAGAGCCATGCTATTCAGATCAATTATAATCAGAGTGGTCAGGACTACATCCTTAACCTGATTGATACTCCAGGTCACGTAGACTTTAGTTATGAAGTGAGCCGGGCGCTCGCTGCCTGTGAAGGCGCTTTGCTTTTAGTTGATGCCACCCAGGGCATCCAGGCACAAACAATTTCCAATTTATACCTCGCAATTGAAAACGATCTTGAGATCATTCCGGTGATCAATAAAATTGATATGGATGGGGCAATGATTGAAGAAGTAGAAGATCAGATCGTTGAACTAATTGGATGCAAGCGGGAAGATATTTTGCATGCGAGCGGCCGTACCGGGAAAGGTGTCGAGGCAGTACTTGAAGCTATTGTTGCTCGTATACCTGCACCAGGTGGTGATCCAACCGCGCCTCTGCAAGCGTTAATCTTTGACAGTGTATTCAATTCATTTAGAGGTATTATTGTTTATTACCGAATATTAAATGGTAGTATTTCAAAAGGGGACAAGGTTAAATTTGTTTCTACCGATCAGGAATATGAAGCTGATGAAGTTGGTATCCTCAAACTGAAGATGACGGAGAAACCGAAGGTCACATGCGGCGACGTGGGATACATCATCACCGGAATTAAAAATGCGAAAGAAGTAAAAGTTGGTGATACAATTACGTTAGCGGCAAATCCTACCCAGGAAATGATTAAAGGATTCCAGGAAGTAAAGCCGATGGTATTT
This sequence comes from Chitinophagaceae bacterium, assembly GCA_014379515.1. Classification (GTDB taxonomy): domain Bacteria; phylum Bacteroidota; class Bacteroidia; order Chitinophagales; family Chitinophagaceae; genus Endoryza. Next base: position 9,043 of record JACMLR010000098.1, on the reverse strand, counting down.
GCGGGAATTTTCCCGGTGTTGACGGAAGACTTTGAGGAACTGCGCGACTGTATGGATAAGCTGCAGCTAAATGATGCATCCCTTACATACGAATTGGAAACCTCCCAGGCTCTTGGTTTTGGATTTCGCTGCGGATTCCTCGGGTTGCTTCACATGGAGATCATCCAGGAAAGACTCGAGCGAGAATTCAATCAAACGGTAATCACAACGGTTCCGAACGTAAGCTTTATCGCGTATAGTGTTAAAGGCGAGAAGATCATCGTTAATAACCCGACCGAGATGCCGGAACCGACATATATGGATCGGATCGAAGAACCCTTCATCAAGGCGCAAATCATTACAAAGCCAGATTACATCGGTAACATCATGACGCTTTGCCTCGGCAAAAGAGGAATACTAATTAATCAGAGTTACCTGACACAGACTCGTGTAGAACTGGTATTTGAAATTCCACTTACAGAAATAGTGTTCGACTTTTATGATAAGCTGAAAAGCCAAACACGGGGTTATGCTTCGTTCGACTATCATCCAATCGGATATCGCGACGCGGATATCGTGAAGATGGATATTCTCTTAAATAATGAAAAGGTCGATGCCCTTAGTGCGCTGATCCATCGTGGCCGCGCCCAGGAATTCGGACGCAAACTTTGCGAAAAGTTGAAAGAATTGCTTCCACGTCAACAGTTCCAGATTGCTATCCAGGCAGCCATCGGGGCGAAGGTTGTCGCCCGTGAAAATATCTCCGCCATGAGAAAAGACGTTACTGCGAAATGTTATGGTGGAGATATTAGCCGTAAGCGCAAACTGCTTGAAAAACAGAAAGAGGGAAAGAAGCGGATGCGCCAGATTGGTAATGTTGAGATACCGCAGGAAGCTTTTCTTGCAGTACTCAAACTTGATGATTAAAATCGTTGATCATTGTGGATAAAGAATAGCCAAAATTTTCTTAAAGCCATGCATCACTATTAAATCTGCAAATGTCTTATTCTTAGCGGCCCCGTGCGTTCTGCACAATCCGTAAACCGAGACTCTTGCCTTAAGTACCCGCCAAATTTTACCAACTAACGTTTCGAATATACTTTTTGGCGATTGCCAGAAAGTGACCGCTGTTTTGCTGCTTTCTCTTTGTCCGACACCAAACCGGGCAATAATGAGGAATTAACCATGACTACTTGCTTATTACTGTTTGCCGGGATCGATCCCGGCATTTTTATGCTCCATCCTGCCAAAAATTGGTTTCACAGCTTTTTCGACATTATATTTGAGCCCTAACTGTTTAAACCCTGTTTTCATGGCGGAGAAAAAACCTGTTTCCTTTGGTAAGCGTTTGCTTTTTATCGGCATTACCCTACTGTTCCTTTTTTTACTTGTTGAAGCCATTTTGCGGCTTTATTACTATCAGCAATATGGAAACAGTAAGATGGCTACAATGGAATTCGGAAACACGATGAAATCCTGGTTCCGCCCCAAACTGACACCTTACAGCCCGGAAAATCAGAAAAAAGTTCGGCCCGATTCCTCAGATGCATTCAATGACCTTGTTACAAAAGAAACGGCTCTAAGCAATCAGTACGAGTACCAGCCATGGATCGAGTTTAAGAATATCGATTACAAAGGCTCCCACATGAACATTGAAAACAATGTTCGTAAGTCAATTCCCGATAGCTATTACAGCGCCGGTGCTTCAGATACCTTACTAATTTACTTTTTCGGAGGTTCGACCACTTTCGGTTTCAACGTGGCGGATTTCGAAACAATACCTTCTTATTTTGTTGAAGCTTATAAAGCGAAGTACCCCAATGCAAAAGCGATAAAAGTTGTAAACTGGGGTTGCCCCAATTATTACACCTACCAGGAATTGATGCTTTTTACCAAGTTGTTAATTGAAGATCATAAACCCGATGTAGCGATATTCTTTGATGGGTTGAACGATTTCTGGTTCGGCAAAATGAACTACTCGAGCGAATCATTTTATTCCTTCTATTTCCGAAAGTCTTATTTCGCAAAACGTCCACCATCCACTTCGGACAAATGGTTTGTAGATTCATTGCAGAGTCTTTTCAAAACTCCGGTTGGTATGGCTGAACAGCAATTCAGTGATCAACTCATTACAAACTATTTCAGCAATATTGAGAAGATAAAAAAGATGGCGGTTGTGGGTGGTACAAAAACATATTTCTTTTGTCAGCCAACACCTTTCTATAAATATCCAAATCAACAAAAGGATCCGATGGTGTTTAAGGATACTGATACACGCTTTAACTACATATATCCCATCATAGAAAAGCGCGCCGATAGCATTTCCAATTTCACGTTCATGGGTGGGATGTTACAGAATGAAAGCGGCTATCCGTTTGTCGATGGGTTCCATTATGCCCCACGTATCCATCGTAAGATCGCAGCAGAAATGTTGACGAAGGTGGAAAAGGAATTCGGAAACTAGAATTGTAGCCTGGGGTACGGTTTAGCGTGTGCGAATTGCGAATGACAAATTTGCGAATTCATCAATTCAGATAAGCTTCAATCACTTTAATTTCCGCCTGTTTTTTTGGGTGGCGTTGCTGGCTTCTTTGCAGGCGGTTTTTCGTTACTCTTTTTATTGAACGTCTTTTGAGAAGCTTCTTCCAGTTTTGATTCGTTGATATTTCCTGCATCATCGTACAAAAGTGCGTCTTTCGGAAATTCACCGTCTTTCAATTTTTCATGGAAGAGTTTATCGATATGTACCCACTGACCGTCTTTCCATCGAAACGCTTCGTAATCACCATCCGGTACAAGTGTGAACGGCTTTTCCGGCTCATCGGTTTCAGAAATTAAATGATCGACAATGATCAGGTCCAACTCCGGATCGTAATTGAAAAAGGTTTTTGCTTCTTTTTTATATTCGATCGAATAACGGGAAAGGGTGGGACGTTTAAGAGAATCATCCTTGAATGAAATAAATGGCCCTCCAAAAACGGGTTGACCCGTTTCATTGAAGTGAAGTATTTCCATCCATTTCTTGTTGCTATTGACATTAAAATCATCGAAGCCGATAAGTGTATAGTAATTTTTTCCCTTGTGGGCTTTTTGAATAATTCGATAGTAGATCGCACCGATCCAGTTTTGAGCTGTGCGTGCTGAGTCCATTGGTTTCGAAGTAAACATAGAATTATCAAACAGCGGATACAATTTCAAGTCTCCGGAAGGCGTGTTCATTTGAATCGCTCCGCGTTGCAAAATCACATACTCATCTTTTTTTATTTGCCATGTAAATATTCGGAAACTGCTATCTGGCGCATACACCTTGGAAATGTTGATCGAATCAAAAGGGAAATAAAAAGAGTTTGGTGTTTTAAGGGCACGAATCAGCGTTTTGATAAATATGCTGTCACTTCTGAATCGCTCCCCCGTGTTCTCGCTAAACACCATTTTACGGGATACCGCTTTCAATGAATCCTCTTTGATGGTCAGGTCTCGAACAACAGTAGCAGAGAGACGTTGTGCATGAACGGATCCGCCGATCCAGGAAGAAAGGCTCAATAGTAGAAAGCTGAATATAAAGTTCTTTGTCATTTGAAACGATTGGCGCAAAGTTAGCGCACTAAGTTAAACGCCGGTCGCTCCAGAAAATTTTAACGCTGTTGCAAAGCTTTTGCAAAATCTGGCAATGAATTGTATGCTTTATCAATCTGTGGGTGGGGAATGACCTGTTCTGGATGGGTTGTTTTAACAAAAACAGTGTGAATTCCACCATTTCGTCCAAATTCCATATCACTCATGTTATTGCCTACGATTAGCGACTTCCGAAGATTAATAGCGGGAAAATCCGCCTGGGCCTGGTGAATCATCCCTGGGTTTGGCTTTCGGTTGGGATGATCATTATTGGTCGCGGTACAGTAATATATCTTGTCTATTCTCCCGCCGGCCGCGGTGATATCGCCGACCATCTTTGAATGAATATCCTGGAGCGCTGATTCAGTCATCAATCCTTTCCCGATTCCTCTTTGATTGGTCGTGATGATAATAATTCCAAATTCTTCTGCCAGTATTTTCAGCGCTTCGGGCACATCATCATAAAAAATGAACTCGTCGTAGTGATATACATAATCCATGTATTTCTCATGATTTATAACTCCATCGCGATCGAGAAAAAGGGTCCATTCTTTATTGATCGACTTAAGATCAAGCATGATTGAGGTTGAAGATTTGCTAAGCAGACAATTCAAGTTGAGCACGTTCGAAATCTGCGGGAATTCCAATATCGATAAAATACTTTTCCTGGACGAGTCCGCTTAATTTTTTTGTTCCGGCTTTCGGTTCAAGGTAATCTTTTTCGAAGGAGAAGTGATCAGGGTGCTTTTCGTTTCGAAAGCGCTCCGTATTCAGGCAATAAGCGCCAGCATTTATTAGTCCTTCACTATAAAATTTCTTTTCTTCAAAGCTGGTAATAAACTTGTCATCATCCAACCGCACTACACCGTAGCGATCGAATTTCTGCATTGGCTTCAATGCGAGCGTGCAGTCTGCGTTCGTAAACGAATGAAGATTTTGAAGCGAGGGTAGATCAAACTTGAAAAGTGTATCACCATTTAGTATCAGCACATCTTTACCTGCCACACCAGCAATTGCTAATTGAATCGCGCCGCCGGTACCGAGCGGTTCTTCTTCAATCACGTATTCCATGTCAAGCAAACTATGTTTATCGCTCAAATAATCTTCTACTGTTTCATGTTTGTATCCCAGTGAAAAAATAAATCGGTTCAGTCCCTGCTCGAGGCAATGATCAATCACATAAGACAGGAACGGTTTACCAGCGACTGGTGCCATACACTTTGGTAAATCTGGCACTGCGGATTTCAATCGCGTGCCAAGACCGCCAGCAAGAATTATCACTTCATTTATGGACTCTTCGGTATTCATCATGCACTCAGAAATGTGATCAATAAATTTTAGTCGTTGGTAAGAGCAAAGTATTTTTCTTCTACGAGTTGACAAACGATATGGCCGAGCATGATATGGCTTTCCTGGATCCTCGGTGTATCAGTTGAAGGAATATTCACCAAAAAATCGCTCAATGGTTTCAATTTTCCGCCAGTGTTTCCCGTGAACGCAACTGTTTGAATCCCTTTCTCACGTGCAACCTCAAACGCTTTAACGATATTAGTTGAATTTCCAGAGGTCGAAAGACCGACCAAAAAATCACCGTTTTGTCCGATACCTTTTACGAGCCGGGCGTAAACAACATCAAAACTATAGTCGTTTGCAACTGCCGTAAGATAAGATGTGTTGCAATGAAGTGCCTCTGCAGGCAGGGCGTCGCGATCAGTATAAAAACGACCGCTGAATTCGGCTGCCAGGTGTTGTGCGTCGGCTGCACTGCCGCCATTCCCACAGAAATAGATCCGTTTGCCATTACGCAATGCGGCTACCATTCCATCAGCAATGTCACTAACCGTTTGCAGAAGTGCAGTATTGGCAAGCACCTCCTGTTTCACACGTATAGAATCGCTAATAATTCTTTTAATTTTTTCCATGGCGCAAAGCTAATAAGTGAAACGCAAATGAATGAATTGTTCTTCCTGTAGACAGTTCTTACATCGTCCAGCTGGTTAGGCCATGATCGACGAACTGGTAATTCTTTACATATCCGCCAAAAGATGCGAGCGAATTGATGACGGCATATTTATTATTATCAGGACAATAGAAAGTCATGAACCCACCGCCGCCGGCACCAGATATCTTTCCGCCGCTTGCACCGGCTTTTTTTGCAGCCGTGTAAATTTCATCGATCAGCTCGTTACTTATCCCTTCGGCCATTTGTCGCTTTTGCTGAAAACCGAAATCAAGAATTTCGCCGATTTCATTCACCCGACCTTTTAGTAACGCTTCTTTCATTCGTTGCGCCTGGTGCTTTAGCTGGTGCATTGCTTCTATCGACTTCTCCTTTTTCTGAACAACATTTTCGCTTTGCTTCGCGATTATTTTTGCTGATTCACGGCTTGTTGCTGTATAATATAATACCAGGTTATGTTCAAGTTCGAAAAGATATTGCTGTTTAATTCGAAGCGGGTTAACAATTACTTTGTCGTCCGCAAAAAATTCCATGAAGTTGACACCGCCAAAGGTTGCCGCGTATTGGTCCTGTCGGCCACCAGCCATATTTAAATCTTTGCGTTCGATTTCATAGGCAAGATGAGCAATGTCGTATTCCCCCAACGGTAAGCGAAGCATTTCTGCAAACGCTCCAATTATTGCAACTACCAGGGTGGATGACGTTCCAAGGCCAGAACCTGCTGGGGCATCAACAAATGTAGAAAGGCGAAATCCGGTGAGCGGCATCCCATATTGTTGTTGAATCCGATTGTAAACGCCTTTCAGCAAATCCAGTTTTCCATCGATTGGTAATTGGTTGCTCCATTCAAACCGGAGTTCTTCCTGCCGATCGAGTGCATGAAGGATGATTGCGTTCTCATTGATCGGTTCGATATTGGCATACGCATATAAAGAAACGGTAGCATTCAATATTGCGCCGCCATATAAATCCGAATAGGGACTAACGTCTGTGCCACCACCGGCAAGGCCAATACGAAGAGGAGCTTTACTACGATAAATCATTGCGTCAATTAGTTTATTCGGACGTGCGAGCGATTCTATGCGTTGCTGGTTTGCTTCGATACATTTACGATGGCATCAACAAGCTTATTCCAACTGTAATTTTCTTTCTCCTTGCGAAGATGGGGTAAAAAATATTTTTCGCCTAATTCAAAGTAACGTTCGATTGCAGCGGAAATGGAATGCGGTTCCGGTTCACAAACGAGGCCGGCTTTCTCGTGGGGAACAAGATCTGGCAGGCTGCCAACATTTGTAACAATCATTGGTTTTTCAAAATGATAGGCGAGGGGCGTTACTCCACTTTGCGTTGCATTGCGATAAGGCTGCACAACCACATCCGCCGCACATAAGAAATATTTCACGTCACTATCAGGTATGAAGTCAGTATGCAGGATCAAATGATCTCGGATTCCAAGTTCATCGATGAGGGTTGTATACGTATTCTTGTCTTCGTAAAACTCACCTGCAATCATCAATTTTGGAACAGCTTTTTGGCTTTGATTGTTTTTAGCACGATCGATCAGATCTTTCATTGCCCGTAGCAGTATATCCAGGCCTTTATATTTTCTAATGAAGCCGAAGAATAATAAAACTTCGCCAGAAGGATCGATTTTAAGTTTTTCTCTCGCAACCAGTTTATCAATCGGTTCGCCGAAATTGTCGTACAGAGGATGCAGTACCTGGCGCGCCGGTTTTCCTGGTTCGAACGTTTTTAAATCAGTCATTACTTTTGCGCTCATGGTTATAAACGCATCGCAACTTTTTAAAAAATATTTTGTGAAAGATGTGTCGAAGGCTCTTTTTTCGTGAGGGATCACATTGTCTGTTATCGCAACAATTTTTGTGTGCTTATTCTTTTTTACCTGGCGAAGGATAGTGCCAAGTGCCGGCCCCATGAATGGCAGCCAAAAACGCACAACCACGATGTCGGGACGAAGATTTTTTATTTGATTTCCATTATGCAACCAGTTTAATGGATGGATTGAATTGATAACGGAAAAGATGCGCATGTTTTCGGGAGCCGGCTCCGAAGTGTATTGCGTTGTTCCAGGAAAAAGAAAGGATGGGTACTGTAACGAAAAAGAAAAAATTGAACAATCGTAACCTTCAGCCAGGAATTGTTTACAAAGCCGTTGATCGAAACTGGCGAGGCCACCACGAAGGGGATGCGCGGGTCCTATTATGATTACTTTGCCAGGCATTGGTTATTCGACACCCAGTTTTTTTTCTACCAGGTAGAAGTTCCGGCCGGGTGCATTGCGCGCCACCAGCTCGGATATGAAACCAGTTAGGAATAACTGCGTACCAATGATCATCATCATTATAGCAAAAAAGAAAAGTGGCCGCTGTGTTAAACCAGTTTGGTCAAAAAAGAATTTTGAGATCGTTAAGAAAGTGAAGATGCCGAGTCCGATCAAAAATGATAATGTACCCCAGAGTCCGAAGAACTGCATCGGCTTCTTACCAAATTTCCCGAGAAACATAATGGTGGCAAGGTCTAAGAAACCGTTGATGTATCGCTCCAAACCAAATTTTGAGCGACCGAATTTCCGGGCGCGATGCTCCACAACTTTTTCTCCCACTTTTTTAAAACCCGACCATTTTGCAATCAGCGGGATATACCGGTGCATTTCACCGTAGACCTCAATACTCTTTACGACCTTAAGCTTATAAGCTTTCAAACCACAATTAAAATCGTGAAGTGGAATGCGTGAAATCTTTGCTGTTATCCAATTGAAGAAACGGGAAGGGATGCGTTTCTCCAGGGGATCGTGTCGCTTTTTTTTCCAGCCGCTAACGATATCCCAGCCCTCTTCCATTATCATTTTGTGTAATGCGGGAATTTCGTCCGGACTATCCTGAAGATCCGCATCCATCGTAATTACCACGTCGCCGATTGCAACCCGAAAGGCTTCGTTTAGTGCGGCCGACTTTCCATAATTGCGTTGAAATTTAATCCCTTTGATATGAGGGTTCGCTACGCGGAGTGATTCGATGACAGCCCACGAATTATCCGAGCTTCCATCATCAACAAGAATAATCTCATAGGTGAGATGACTATCATCTGCAACCCGTTTGATCCAATCGGTCAATTCAGGAAGTGATTCGTCTTCATTATATAAAGGCACAACGATCGAAACGTCCATTAAGGTTGATTAAACGAATTATCGAATTCAGGCTTTTTCCTTTTAATGATTGCGGCGATGATCAAGCTTACTAAAAACCAGAAAATAGTTCCAAATGCAAAACCAAGAAATTGTTTGCTCAGCGTATATGCATTTCCATTCATCATATCGGCAGTGGCTTTATCAATATCATCTTGCGATGAACCCAGCCCTTGCATCAATTTTTCAGTTACTTGTGAAGTTTCCTGGGCTAATGCCTGGCGGAAAGGAATGTCTACCACATTCAACAATACATAGGTAAATGCGGTGGTAAGAAATGAACC
>JACMLR010000097.1 GCA_014379515.1 Chitinophagaceae bacterium | reverse complement strand
TTTACCGAGCGGAAGACAAGGCTTCACGACCTACGGTACGGGACCACCTATAGCTTGGAAGGCTATCGCTCTACCAAATGAGCTACTCCCGCTTTTTGTATGGTCTGCTTCACACCATTTCACACTATCTAAAGAACTTTTACCGAGCGGAAGACGAAGCTTCTCGTTCAGACCTGCGGTACGGGACCACTTATAGCTTGGTTACGACTGATTCGCTCTACCAAATGAGCTACTCCCGCTTTTTGTATGGTCTGCTTCACACTTTTCGCACTATCCAAAGAACTTTTGTCTCACGATGTGGGCAGGAGAGGAGTCGAACCTCTGAAGTCGAAAGACAGCGGATTTACAGTCCGCCCCATTTGGCCACTCTGGAACCTGCCCCCGTAACCAGATCATCGCTGGTTAACTCTGAGCCACCTGCCAGAGTCGAACTGGCGACCTACTGATTACAAATCAGTTGCTCTACCAACTGAGCTAAGGTGGCTTTTGAAATATTTCCGTCGCACCTGAACCAGGAGACGAACAATAAATTAAGAACTACCCGTTTTTTTGGGAAGGCAAAGGTAACGGAATTTAAGAAATACAAAAATTTTGCTATGGTTTTTTTTACTTGTTTTCAGTGTGTTGTGAAAACAATGTGGATCACAGCATGAAGAATTGGATCAGACCTACATTCACGAAGTCCAATTTCGCTCCCGTTATTACGTTTTCCAACATGATTAGTGAAGAGTATTCGTTACCACAAATAAAAAAACCTCCTTGCGGGAGGTTTTAAATTCATTAGGCTGCCTGTTTCTCTTTGTGTCTTTTAATTTGATTAATGATCGAGTCCAGTGCATCGTCGAAGGATTCTTCAAACGACTTCGAGGAGGATTTGACAAAGAATTCATGTCTCGGAACCTGAACTCGTATTTCTGCGATTTTGTCTTTAATAGCATGCACAACATTATCGAGCTTCAAAAAAACATCGACCTTAACAATTCGATCATGAAAAGTGCTGAGTTTTTCTAGCTTCCGGTTTACATACTCGCTAAGTTTTACATCGGCGGTAAAGCGCACAGTTTGAATGTTAACGTTCATAACAATCGCATTTTTATCAGTGAACAATAAATAAAGAACTTGTCAGAGTAAATCTAAAAACATAAGCTGCTTTTTGTTCTTTATGAAGTTAGTCATCAACTATACTTTTTCCAAATAAAATGTCCTGAAATTTGTATCGAAGTATGGGGTTTTTTGTGCTCACTTTTCTGAAGCGCGAGGATGTGCCTTCTTATAAACATCTTTAAGCTTCTCGATACTGTTATGCGTATAGATTTGAGTTGAAGCCAAACTGGAGTGCCCAAGCAATTCCTTCACGGCAGCCAATGATGCCCCATGGTTTGTAAGATGCGTGGCGAACGTATGCCTCAATATATGCGGGCTCTTCTTTTCGAGCGTTTTTATATTCTGTAAATATTGATTCGTCAACAAGTAGGCATATTTGGAATAAAGTTTATTTCCTTTTTCAGTTACAAGCAAACAAGCTTCCTGTGTGTCAAACTTTTTTTTCTTTTCTGCTTTGTATTCATCTATTGATCGAACCAACTCTGCAGATATCGGGACAATGCGCTCCTTATTCCCTTTACCTAATATTTTTATTTGCTTTTTCGATTTGTCGATTTGCGTTTCCTTCAAACCAATTAGTTCAGATAAACGCATGCCTGTACTGTAAAACAGTGACAACAACATTTTTGCATTCAGGCCTTTCCAGTCTTCGGAAAATTTCATTGTCCTTAATAACTCTGCGAGATCATTTTCTGCAACAAATACCGGCAATCTCTTTCCAGCTTTTGGCGAAATGATTCCGGTCATTGGTGTTGCATTAATAATCCCAGACCGAATTTCAAATTTGAAAAAGGATTTGAGCGACGAAAGTTTGCGATTGATTGACCGTGACGACAGTCCGGCATTCTTCAACGAAGCAAGCCAGCTGCGAACAGTGGCCGATGTCAGATCCTTTATCGCAATGCTGCCATAAGAAATGGTACAGTAATCAAAATATTGAGTGAGATCATCCTGGTACGACCTAACAGTGTGAGCGGAATACCTCTTCTCGAAACGGAGATAGTCGATAAAATCCTGGAGCAATGAATGAAAGGGAACATTCATAAAATAGAATAGCTGCAAAGCTAGTGAACTTTGCAGCTATCGAATATAATAAAGAAGCCGAGTTATGCCTCGATCTCTCCTGTCGCAATTTTTTGCTTATAGACAGCTTTCAGAACCTCGCCCCGACGTTTAATAGACGGCTTGGTGAACGACTGACGCTCTCTCAGCTGGAGCAATATTTTAGCCTTCTCAAATTTCTTTTTATACTTTTTAAGGGCTTTGTCGATGTTTTCGCAATCTTTTGAATCAATAATCAGCATAGTTGATACCTCCTTTAAGTGCTTTAAGGGTTGCAAATATAAGTTCAAATATTGAATTATGAAAATTGAAAACTAAAATCCCGAATTTTGATCAATGTTTACTGGAATAATCGAATCCACTGGTCAAATTGTTTCAACAAAAACCATCGGAACAAACCGAAGCTTTATCTTTCAATCTGCTCTGGCCCATGAGTTTAGCGTTGATCAAAGCGTCTCTCACAACGGCGTATGTCTCACAGTTGAGAGGACAATGGAGGGACAATATCAGGTTACAGCCGTCCAGGAAACCCTTTCAAAAACAACTTTAGAAAACTGGACAATCGGCGACCAAATCAATCTGGAAACCTGTGTGCGCGCAAACGGCCGGCTGGATGGGCACCTGGTACAGGGTCATGTCGATACAACAGCAACCTGCGTAAAAAAAATGGAAATGGACGGGAGTTGGGAATTCCGTTTCCAATTTGCAGCTCAATTCAGTCATCTCATTATTGAAAAGGGTTCAATTTGTGTCGATGGAATCAGTTTGACGGTGGTCGACCTTACGCTGGATGAGTTCTCCGTTGCAATTATTCCTTACACCTATCATCATACCAACCTTCATCTTATTAAAGTTGGAATGGAAGTAAATCTTGAATTTGATGTGATTGGAAAATACCTCGCGCGTCATCTTGAACTATTAACCAAAAAATAAATCAATACTTTCAGGCCTTAAAGGAGTCAACATACCATCTATCTTCTATGGAGTTTCAACCTTCCGTTGCATTGGTCATATTGAACTGGAATACTGCCGCATATCTTAAGCGATTCATCCCCGCACTAATCGCGGCCACCTATCCAAACAAAGAAATCTATGTGATCGACAATAACTCCACCGATAATTCGGTTGAACTGTTACAAAATAATTTCCCGCAAGTACATGTTCTCCGCCAGGAAGAAAACAAAGGTTTTGCTGCAGGATATAACAGCGGCCTAAGGCAAATTGATGCGGATTACTTCTTGATCATAAACTCTGATCTCGAAGCTACGCCAGGTTTCATTGAACCACTTGTTGCATTAATGGAAAACGATAAAAACATTGCAGCATGTCAATCAAAATTACTATCGCTTAACGATAAACGAACTTTTGAATATGCCGGTGCGGCCGGGGGTTGGATTGATCGCCTTGGGCTTCCATTTGCAAAAGGCCGCGTCTTCACTACCATCGAGGAAGATCATGGACAATATCAGCAAGCTGAACCAATTTTCTGGGCGAGTGGTGCCTGCATGTTTTTGCGTGCTTCCGTATTTCACAAACTTGGAGGGTTCTACGAGTACTATTATATGCACCAGGAAGATATCGACCTTTGCTGGCGTGCGCAAAATTCAGGGTACACAATATATAGTTGCCCCCAATCAGTCGTGTATCATATCGGTGGCGGAACGCTTTCGTGGGAAAACCATTTGAAGACGTTTCTCACATTTAGAAATAACTATATCATGCTATCGCGGAACCTTCCATTCCTGCATGCAACAGGAATTGTGGCATTTAGAATGGTGGTTGATTTTATCGGCTGCTTTTACTTTCTGGTTACGGGCAAAGCGGGCATCAGCAAAGCAATAATAAAAGCCGAATTTGCATTTCTATATTGGTTGTTTTTTTACACAAAAACAAAGAATCAGCAACGTAAGGGGTTTTTAGCCAAGCATGGAATTTACGATGGGACGGTACTTATCCCCTACTTCGTAAACAATAAAAAGGTTTTTTCTAAAATTGTGAAATAAAACATTCTTCATGTTGAATGCGTTGATTCGGAGATATAATAAATATAGAAGAGGTAAGCTTCTCGAAGTTTTTTCTCCTGGCTTTAATAAGCCCTACGCATTTATCGGTGCAGGTATTCATAGCCTTTCGGTTCTTTATCCAGTGTTAAAGCACCTCAATGTTTCGCTTAAATATATAATGACGCGAAGTTCTGAACCAGATGAGGCGATCAGAAATTTTTATCCGGGTGCGCAATTTGTTCATTCCATCGATCACATCATCAACGATCCGGAAATTGCCGGCGTTTTCGTTTGTACAAACGGCGGCGAACATTTTCAACTTTTGAATTCATTGATAAAGGCACGAAAACCTGTTTTTGTTGAAAAACCTCCCTGTCATTTTTTATCACAACTTCAGGAATTACAAGCTGCCTCGAACGACTTAACAATTTGTAAAGTTGGCTTACAACGCCGTGCCTGGCCAGCAAACCCAATTCTGAAAAAGCACTTGAGGCAGGCAACTTCGTATACCTATCGGTTTAATATGGGGAGTTATCCGCAGGGCGATGTTTTTTCAGAGCTTTTTATTCACGCATTGGACTTTTGCAATTTTCATTTTGGCTCCTTCAAGATATTATCAGCTACAAAACATCCTGATGATCAGGGTGTCACTTACCAACTGCACGTGCAGCACAACAATAACCTTTCGGGATTGCTTGACCTATCTACAAAAGGAAGTTGGAATGACCCAATCGAAGAGATGATCGTTGATTGCACAAACGAACAGCTGGAACTCCGCTACCCGCTATCAGTAACGGGCACACGCAAACCTACCCGTATTCTCAATATGCCAACCGAACGAGTGCTGCAAAAACCAGTCGTCCTGAACAAATACTTTACCGTAAGCAATCTTATCGTGCCGGCTGCAGATCAGAATTCGTTTTTCGTTCAAGGCTTTTATGGTGAATTGCTGCATTTTTTACAACTCACATCGGGAACGAATTCGGGTGAGCACTTGCGAAATGACCTTCCAGGCCTAAGCAATATTTATGGAATTATGGAAGAAATGAGGAAACTCTAAGAATCTTTTACCACGTCTGTATATTTCGAACTTTCATCACTATCCCACTTGTAGTAGCCAAGCATCTTACTTGTAGCCCACTTGCCAAAGTATCGTTCAAAATTGCGGTATAAAATGATATCATACTTCCGATGATAACTTACCCAACATTGATTGCAATTTTCTGAATGATGATGTTGAACTTCGTTGCTTTCATCGGAATTAAAAATCTCATCCAGCGTGCGATCATTTACATTGCCAAGTTTCGTCGGTAGGTTTTGACAGATCGGAACATCCCCGTTTGGAAGCACAACAACACTATCGAGAATGCTGAAACACTTTAAACGCAATTTTCCAGACACCCAGTTTTCATAGAGAGAAACATAGTCGTAATTTTCGCTCCATGCTTTAATCTCCTCGGGGATCTGGGCCTGATACGAAGGTTGACGCACGGCTTTATAGGTTGCTACGACTTCAGCTGTCTGACTTTTTAATTCTTTTGCTTTAGAAAAAGTAAGTGCCTCTTCATTCTTATGCTCTCCGAAAAAAGATGCCTGCGCATTTTCTACTGTATCGAAAAATGCGATATTATTATAAATACCAACTCTTAACTGAACTTTATACTGCTCACAGATGTCAGCAACATGTTTCAAATCATCGAAATCATTGTACGGTGAAAGCGTGAACATCACGAATACAGGAACTTTATCTTTTACTGCTTCAATGACAGACAATACTGATGCGTATCCGTCTTTTCCTCGCATATGGCGATAAGTATCACTGTCTCCATCCAGCGAAATATAAAGTCGACCAGGTTTATACCTTAAGACAGCATCGATAAGCTTCTCTGGTTTTAGACAATTTGAAAAGATGTCGTATCGCGGATGATTTTTTGAGAACCAATCAAGGATCCGATCGGCTTCGGGATGCAGTAGAAATTCTCCTCCCTCGAGACCGATCTGTGTTGATGGATGAACACATTTGCTGGACATAATCTCGATGATCTTATCGAATGACAGAAATACGGGAGGCCGCTTGGCCCAAATCAAACAGTGCTTGCATGCGGAATCACATAAATCGGTTGTGTACAACATCAATGACGACAACCGCTTGCTACCAGGAAACACCCGGTTATGCAGAAAGTTATAGCCCCGGTTAACATATTCCGATTTATTAAACATTGCAGCCAAACTGTTTGATGAAAGTTATCGCAAAGATACCCGATTCAACGCTCTCTTATCCCAGTATATTACCTCAGTGCCGGGTAAAAGCTCAATTGTTGTGGTGGTGCTCGTATTCGTTAATGTCCAACCCTTTTCATTTTTCCGCAATACGGACACCGGGTAAATTGCTATCGAATTTGAATCATAAATAGGTTTAATGATAGAATTGACATTGAGGTATTGAAGCCTGTTTAAATAGTTAAAACAAGCAACGTGTATCGAGTCAGACCCATTTAGTTTTATAGATTCATTGAAGCCTTCGCGAAAAACAAATGTGCCCTCTAATTCATCCGGCACATTAATAAAGATCTTCTTTTGCTCTTTATCATTCAATGCCATTTTGAGTATCTCTGTAGTTGCTGCTGATGCAATTTCCCATTGCCGAACATTTTTGAATAGATACAGCAGGAAGTACGCAGAAATGGCAATGATCAGGATCAATCGACCTTTCCCCTTAGCCAGCATCAAGATTGCAGCGGATACTATCATACATAAAAAGGCCGACGGAAAGTAAAGCAAGCGATCCGCTTCTGAGGTCCTCGTACTAACACCAAATGCCATCGGAAGTGCCAGGCTGATAACAAGTACTAAAAGCAGCGAAATATATTTGCGATGCGCGCGGGTCGATTTAAGTTTTTTCCAGAGAAACCAATGAATCAAAATAATCGCAGCGACAACAATCGCAAAAAGTTTAATCATCAATTGGCTGTCTTCTATTGGAGGGAGAAAAAGCCGACCCGTTGTTTTTGCAAATTTCAATGCATAATCAGTAACCCGATTTCCTTCATAAATTCGCGAGCTGTAGTTGGTAGTAAGTTCTTCCGAAATTAACAACCGCAAAACGAGGTAGATGCCAACTAAGAGAAGCCAGGCAAAAAAAATCGAAAACTTTTGTTTACGTGGGGATGGATCCGTCCAGGTCCAGGCTAGAATGATAAAGGGCATAAGGATGATCGATTCATAGCCGGTAAGAGCAACAAAAAAAGCGATGAGTGAAAAAACGAAATATTTATACCCCTTTTCATTTCTCCCGCTCCAGTATAAAATAAGCAACCCACAGCAGGATGCAATAGATGCCAGGCGTGCCGTTAGCCAGGCAATAGGCTCAAGATGGAATGGGTAGATAAGAAATAGAATACCGCTTAACAAGGCAAAGTAGAATTGGTCGCGACCATTAAACATCGTGAAGCGCCCGGCAACCTTAAAAACAAGAAATGCATTTATACAATGCAAAAAGATATTGAAAATGTAATAGCTAACCGGATTGAAGCCCGATATGAGGTAATTGAAATAAAAAGAAATGTCGATCAGTGGGCGAAATACGCCTTTGTAGATGATCCGTTTTTCAATTACCAGACGATGGAGTGATAAAAAATCGTCGGAAAGAAATGAATTATTAATCAGCGGAAAGAAAATCGCAAAGCCGAGTAAAACACAGGAGACAAAAACAGCGAGCTGTATTTTGGGGCTGGTTGCTGAAGACATAATTAAAGATAGTACAAAACCAAAAAGCTGTTAGCAATCAGTCTTTTTGCAAGTTCCAAATCATGTTTACAGCAACCAGCACTAAAAAATACATTTATAAATTACCAGACGTGTTCCAGACTGTCTTTATCATAAAGGAAATTTCTTTCCTGATAATAACTAGTGCCACCTGCTTTCAACTTGACGTTCTTTTTGCCAAACGCTCGCATTAAATAAGCCATTGGCAGTAGGAAGACGACGAATACGGCAGTAAGAATTACTTTGCTCATGACCCATCCCATTACGTGGGCGAGTTTCATCCAACCAATATGGATTTTATCAGCCACCCATGGCATGAATACACCGATTAATCCGAGGACTAATGCAGCAAGTAATAAATATTTACCAAGCTCTGGTCGCTTTACGTGAGAAAACCAATACACGACTCCAAGAGCCAGTACGAGTACCAGGATAGTTTCGAGGTGTTTTTGCCTATTCATGAGGGGTTTAAAATAAAGTGTAAATAAATGGTGCGATTGCGGAACTTCCGCCCAATACCAGCAATACGCCAATCAGCAACAGAACAATGATCAACGGCGCGAGCCACCACTTTTTCCGTGCACGCAGAAATTGCCACAAATCTTTTAAGAAGTCCATAAAATGTTATTTAATAATTGATAAGATTTAGAAAATTAGTCAAGTGTGAATTCTGTTTTCCAGTCATCTTTCTCCAGCCACTCCGGTTGTTTGGTCTTGTCGAAAATGAAATTTCCGACAACCAGGAAATCCATATCTGTACGCATGAAACAACGATAGGAATCTTCCGGTGTGTTAACAATAGGTTCACCGCGTACGTTAAAGCTCGTGTTAACCATCACCGGGTAGCCGGTCTTGCTTTTGAACGACTGTAACAATTTCCACAACCTCTCATTGGTTTCTTTATGGATTGTTTGAAGACGCGCAGAATAATCTACGTGTGTAATAGCTGGCATATCGCTGCGGAGGAAATACAATTTATCGAGAAGCTCCTTGCTGTTGAAATTTGCAGGATAAGGAATTTGTCTTCCTTTTTTCACTGGCTTAACGATCAGCATGTATGGAGAAATGTCTTTGTGTTCGAAATAGTCCGAAACATCTTCTGCTAATACAATCGGAGCAAACGGTCTGAATCCTTCGCGATATTTAATTTTCAGATTGAGCTTTTTCTGCATTTCCGGATTGCGCACATCTGCAATAATGCTTCGTGCTCCAAGCGCACGGGGACCGAATTCCATCCGACCCTGGTGCCATCCAATGATATTTCCACCGGCAATTAAACCTGCTACCTTCTCCACTAATTCATTTTCATCAGCAAAATGTTGAAAGTGACCTTTGTATTTTGAAGCCACCATTCTAATATCCTGCTCATTGGTATCGGTTCCAAGATATGAGCCCTTCAAGGCGTCCATCTTTGTTGGATCGATCTTCCTTTCATTACCGTAATAAATATAATTCGCTGCATATGCCGCGCCAAGTGCACCGCCGGCATCACCTGCCGCAGGAGTAATAAAGATCTGTTTGAAAATTTTTGCGTCATCGAGTTTACCATTTGCAACACAATTCAAAGCAACCCCACCCGCCATACATAAATAGTCAGCACCAGTAAGACGTTTGGCTTCTTTCGCCATTTTAATGACTGCCTCTTCAGTTACGAGCTGAATAGCAAGTGCAAGATCGCAATGCTTTTGCTCGAGCATTGATTCGCCACCGCGACGTGGAAAGCCGAAAAGCTCTTCCCATTTATTATCATAAACCATTCTCAATCCAGTAGCATAGTTGAAATATTTCTGATCGAGAAAAACAGAACCATCTTCTTTGAGGTCAATCAATTTTGTTTTGATTATCGCTACATACTTTTCAACCTCGGGAGAACCGTGGTTGCCGTATGGAGCAAGACCCATCAATTTATATTCTCCGGAGTTTACCTTAAATCCGCAGAAATAGGTAAACGCAGAGTAGAGTAATCCCAGTGAATGCGGGAAATCCATCTGCTTCAAGTTGGTAATCTTGTTTCCTTCGCCAAGACAAATAGAAGCTGTCGCCCATTCTCCTACTCCATCAATGGTAAGAATTGCAGCTTTTTCATAAGGGCTCGGGTAGAAGGCGCTCGCCGCATGAGAAAGATGGTGTTCAGGAAAAAGCAATTTCACTTTCTTTCGATCCACTTTCTCGATCGAATCAAGTGATTCATATATTAGTTTCTTCAGAAACAATTTTTCTTTAAGCCATACAGGCATTGACATCATGAATGACTGCAGACCTTTCGGAGCATAAGCGTAATAAGTCTCAAGCAATCTCTCAAACTTCAGTAAGGGCTTGTCATAAAATACGATTGCATCAATGTCATTAATTGAGGTTCCTGCAAATTGCAGACAAAAGCGTGCAGCGTTTGTCGGGAATGCAGGGTCATGTTTTTTACGTGTAAAACGTTCTTCTTGTGCGGCTGCCAACACTTCACCATCACGGATTATGGCTGCGGCAGAGTCATGATAAAACGCAGAAATGCCTAAAATTGTCATCAGTTTTCTTTTGTGGTTTGAGGTTAACCTATTGCTGGTAAATAAGTTAGTTAACGGGCTTTCATTGAGGAAATTGCTTTCGGCGGCTTAAAAATGCCTGTTCCGGATTTTGGAGCCGCTAAATTATAATAATTTGTTCGGCAATGCAATACCCGGTAAATGGAAAAGTGAAATGATTTCCTCCACGGCCTTTAATTCGACTACATTATCTATGCATACCGAACCTGCTGTGGAATTTCTGCCCCGGCCTACTGGATAAGAACAAAGGCCGCCATTTCGCGGCAGCCTTTGACTCAATCACTTCTATGTTATCTCATCAGATACATTTTTCCGTATCCATTATTAAAGTACTTGTCGGTATTGTCTCCCTCCGCGCGGTATTTGTCCATACGTTTACCGTTTAGCGTTGTCACAACCCGATACAGGTAGACACCATTACCTACTTTTTGTCCGTACTGATCTGTCCCATCCCATTTGAACTCGGTGATATTTCGACCAATATGTAATGGACCTAATTCATCTTTGGTGATTTCTCTAACGATCTTCCCTGTAACGGTGAGAATCTGGATTTTGATATTTTGCGGAACCTCGCTGCCGGTAATTGTAAATACAAATGCAGTCGAAGTGCTGAACGGATTCGGATAGTTGAGCATGTTAGAGATCATCGGTTTGGAGATGACCTTGAAAGAAACACGGTATTCAACTTCACCTGCGGCATTGTTACTACGGTCCTTACCTTTTACAATCAATTCGTATTCGTCACCGTCTGCACTGAATTGCTCAAGGAATTGCGGAGTGAAATCAATGGAGGCAGTATTATCCGCTCCGTTTGCAGCAGGAGTAAATCTTAATGTGTCGTTATCGTAAGCGTATGAACGCAGTGTTCCATCAGGGAAACGTACCTGGACTTTGCTAAGTGCGGTATCGTTCATCAATAGAAACTTCGCTTCATCCTTCAACTTAATTACAATATGCGGTCGTGCTGACACGATATCACGGTTTAGAATGTGCACGCCATCAAATGTTACGTCGAGCAATGGATTTGTTTTATCAGGCTTGACGTAAAAACTTCTGTAAACAAAGTTGTTGAAATGATATTGTTCTTTCTGATCATTATCAGGATTGAATTCGAGGTACAACGTATTATTTCCCGGGTAAGCTTTTGTATCAAGTGTAAACTTTAATGCTACCGTATCACCACTTACCAATGGTTTGGTTCGTGGCAAAGGAATGATATGTTGAACATTGTTTTGATCAATGATCATAAGTTTTGCCTTAATACTATCGAATCCCACGTGGCTGATGTTCTTGAATGCAAGTGCAAAATTCAACGGCTCTCCAACATCAAGCGTATCCTTACTACTGAACATGATGTTTGCAGCTACGGCACCTTCAGGAACAGGTTGATACATGATGCGCCAGTATTTAAGCTGGAATGGAGTCAGGTTAACTGAATCTAAATTATGCATCCGCAATTTCATATACGGGAACTGTTCTGCAGGGACCGCAGATAGATCAAAATTCTGCGTGTTGCTATTGAGTTTATAAAGAACGGTTTCATTGTTCTGCGCATCAATACCAATCACATCAATTGTCGGTTGATCGAACGACGGATTATCTTTTGTATACCCGCGCCAGATAACTTCTGTCCATGCTTTTGCAGGACCAAAAACTGGAGACGTAATGATACCAAGCGTGTCGGGTGTAGTTATATCACTTGACTGAACAACTGCATCGAACACACCTTGCGATACGCTGAATTTGGTAGCGAATGACGGGTCTCCTTTTTTATAGATACCCACCCATACACGTGGCTTATACAACGAATCAATATTTGTGAAGCCCACTGCAAGTAATTTATGGTAGATGGATTTGTTGCTTCCGTGTATTGCTGTATCCGCTCTCCATACATCAGAGTTCGAGGTCGCATGGTAGTCGAAGCTTCTTATCGTCACGATGTGGCCAACCGGAACACTATCCATGAAGTCCATCATTTTTTTCCGATCCGCAGCATTTGTATACTGAAATTCAAAATTATAGAAACGACCTGCGCCGCAGCTTGCAGCAGCACTACCAAAACGGTTGAGGCTAACTCCATTTGCATCTACGTTCCGCCACGGCTTAAGCGTAATCGGATCAATAATATTAAAGATGATCGATAAACCGACGCAAGCGCTTCGAATCAGGTTTTCATTATTGATTGAAACAGAGAAATCACTTTCCTGTAATCCGGATGTTGGATACATACCATTGCGGAAGAAGATACTGTTTGTCGTCAGTCCAAATTTCCATTCGCGGGTGGCTGAATCAATGCTGATCCTGGAGCCTTGTGATTTCTGGTGTTGGAAGAAATGCGATTGATTGAATCCCTCTCCCGCACCATTAATGTATACAAACGAGGCATGATTCCAATTGTAAGGTCCGCCGGCTACCGGCACAAGAGCTACGCGCCAGTAATAAACTGTACTGTCGAGATAACTAATCGTCGGTGAAAACTCTAAAATCCCACCAGGTGACGATTGCACTTTTGAAAACTTCAATGCAGAATTGAACTTTTCGGTTGTATCAATTTCAAGAATGTAATCTTTAGGGATACTGAACGGATTCGCAGTTGAAGCATACAGCTTCTGCGTGTTCGCACTCACGATAGAATAATTATACGGGAAGATTGGGCGAGCTTCATCTTCATAGATAAAGAATTCCTTTGTAGCCGAATTATTATTTTCATCCATCTCGTCGATCCTGGAATCAGAATCAATAGTTGCTGTGATGCGATTTAAACCTTTATCACGTGTTGCAACAATTGGCACTTCAAGAATTAGTGAATCTGCGAAATTAATGTTACGCATCCTCGCAGAATAAATAATGCCAGAGCTACCATCAGGATATTGCCTTTTTATTTGAACAGTTACAGAATCACTTACTGCTTTTCCGATGTTCACGATTCTCACTTTCAGGCGGAAACTATCAACAGCAATTGAAACAAACGAAGGATCCAATTTTATGGATGGCTCTTCAATAACATAGTCGGGTTTTGGCTGAACGTTTAATTTCAACGCCGGATCGCCGTGAAGCGTGATCTCTTCAGCATGCATCCTCGCATAATAGTCGTAAGGCCCTGTCGCGTTAACCAATCCTTCCAGCGTCTTTTTATTCACTTCACCCAACGATAAACCGTACATTTTTTTACCAATGTTGGTATAAAGATTATTAAGATAAATATTAAGGTAGTTCACGATCCCGAAGTGCGTACTGGCCATAAAGGCGATAGAACCACGCTGCTTCGCCAACACGAATTTCTCCGACAACGTTTCGTTCACTTCAAATCGCTGCGGGTAATACGTATAGAAGTTTCCAGCATTACACCCGTTTACAAAAAATACAGGATACTTGCCGACGTTGTTATATGCATTTGGATTATCAAGGTTGAACTCAAGAGTTGTTGATGACGAGTGACCGAAATAGGTAAGGATACTGATACCTTCAGAAAAAAGATGGGAAATGGTTTGTGAGTTGATTTGCTCAACAGATCCCGCTGTAGCCTTACAAAACGTGGATACACGAGCACCAAAAAGCGTGTCTTCAATCATTTGTTTGTAAACACCCATGTAATTACACAGTACAGCGCCGAGATATGGATCACTGGCACCTGTAACGTGTACTACGTTTTTCATCCATTCACGACCGGCAAGCGTATTTGGCGCACTTCGTTGTGTTGTTTCGTATTCTATCACCTTTTCAAGATAATCTTCAATCTCACGTCCAATAACAACCGAAAGCCGACCGATCGGAGTTAATGGTACAGGAACGGTAATATCGCCCGCACTCAACATATTGTCTGAAGCTGGCGCGCCGAAAGTTGGAACAAGGTTAAGTTTATCAATTAACGGGTCGCCATTATTCATCCGATACTCATTGTAGGTCATACCGCGACCGACCAGGAATACATTCTTCACTGGTGTTGAAAAATTAGCTCTTGTGTACCGAATAAAATTTCGAACAGATAACGGGTGATTTTTTATTCCGAAAGAGAATTGGTCTGCTAACTCGTTTACATCAACAACTTTTACATTGAAAGAACCGCCCTCAGGTGAACTACGATAAGCGGCATATTCATCAACTGGTTTACGGCCGTTTGTTCCGACATTCAATAATGGGTGTGTGACTATCAGGTAATCGCCCTGGTTTACCGGTTCGGCGAACCGTGTAAACTTGCGTTCAGCTAAAGAATTTACCGTCCGGATGTTCGTAATGTGTTGACTTGCTAACACGAAATGTCCTTCTGAAGTAGAAGCAGGCAATGCGAACTTCACTTTTCCAGGTGTAGAAATGTCTCCAATATATCTCGTACCAAACGTTTGATCGTATAAGATCGGAGCAAGATCATTTCCGGCGAAATTGGTTATTTCGAGGTAGTAGCCATCGTTATCTGCTGGGAGTACAAATTCAAAATTAGATTTAGCTCCAAAATCAAAGGATCGCGGATAGGTCAATTCATAATATGAAACAACCATTCTGTCGGTCGTCACAGATGAATTGTTTTGAAAACGAAATGCGGTGCTTGGTGTCAATAGCGCGGTAGAGATCGGAAAATTTGTGTGCAGATCGTTGAAATAGTCCATGATGGTGTCTTTTACGACAGTGCCATTCACGCTAACTATAACGCTGCGGGGATTAAGCGCATTTCCTGACGCACCAAATCGAAGTGTCGATCCCGGACCAGCTGGATATATCGCAAGATTTGTAAGGGAATGATTTAAAGGGTTCCCTGGGCCATACTGAAAACTACTCCAATATTCTCCTTTGTCGTACGAGGAGGAAAAAACATATTCCCCTACTACAGCAGCAAATCCCTGGTTCATGCGCTGCTGAAAATGCATGCCGGCAGTATACATGAAATAAGGTTCTGCAGGCAAAGTATTCGATGCAACATCATTGGCTCCATCAAACATCATGAATCCGCTTTGATTGACATTCACACTTAAAAAATAAGTCGAACTATCTGAAACAAGGCTTAATGCAGTTGAGTGTTGATAAGCCGGATCACGGTATAGCTGGTTGTCAGGTTTGCCATCGTTTAAAATTCCATAAAACTCGATGAAACCATCTGCTGGTAAAGTACCTGATGAAACCGAGGGATAGAAAGGTACTAACTGCCCGTTGCGCCACAATTCGAAGAACTGGACCTGCGTGTTACCGAGTCCAGCGGCGTCTAATGCCGACTTAGAAATACGGTAGACCCCATTCGTTCCAACTTTAAGCTTGTAGTACGTTTGGTTAAATCGGATCCACTCGTTATTAAATTGCTGAGCACCGGCGCTAAATGCCAGTGTGATCAACAAGAGTGTAAAGATTTTTTTCATAGTAAAGAGTTTCGATCTCATTAGGGCTGATTATTTTTTTTCTTTCTTCTTCATGTCAACTTTCAAAGAAAAAACATGGGTATATAACGGATTTGATTGATTCGCAAGATTTGTAAATGCGTAATCGATCTGAAGGTTATTTATCTTGAATCCTGTACCGATACTCGGTTGATAGATCCAAATCTTTTCAGTATTTGTAATGTCTTCGTCGTCAAGTGCACGTTGAAAGTTATTGATGCCTGCACGTACAAACAATACATTTTTCCACGAAGCTTCGAGGCCTATTTTCGGATCGATGCTGGCAACTTCTGTACTGATGACAGTATTTCGCCGGCCGTCGAAAGTGACGTCAAGATTTACTTCTGCTAACAAACTCAAACTCTTGCTAAACGTGAAATTGTATGCACCGCCTGCTATGAGTCGTGGTGCAGTTAATTCTGTTGATTTAACAGGAATATCATTCTTGGTAACGTAAAACACCTCACGCATTTTATCCGTAAGGCTGAACGACCAGGCATTGAATGTTGTGGTGACGTCACGGGCAACAATCCCAAGTTTCCATTTTTTTGCAGTGATCTGAATCCCGGCATCAAAACCAAAACCCCACGCAGTCGCGAAACTTCCTGCTTTACGATGAATAACTTTTGCATTGATACCGCCATTAAAAGTCTTTCCGTTCTTTAGCTTTTTTTCCTGCGCAAGAGAAACGAGAAAAGCATAATCAGCCGAGGAGAATGTCTGGATATTGCTGAAGTTGATCGTACCATCGGGCTCAACAAGAAAAATTGTATTTGGAATATCGTCTACAGCAAACCGTAGTAATGAAAGACCGAGTACCCGTTTGTTATCTTTTAAAGGAAGTATCAAGCTACCATAATCATATTTACCTATGCCGGCGAAGTATTCGGCATGCATAAGGTTCAATTGAGGATTGTCTTTCACATTCACCAGGCCTGCAGGATTCCAATAACCTGCTGTTCCATCGCTCGCAGTTGCCACTTGTGCACCACCCATTCCAAGCCCACGTGCACCGGCTCCGATATTTAAAAACTCATTGGAATATTTTCTGAATTGTGAATAGGAAGATTGGGATAGCAGGATAGCTATCGCCATAGCGAGAAGGTGCGCTCGTTTCATTGAACCAATTTTCGGGATAAGCAATTTCATTACCATGTTTTTCAATAGGATGCGGAACGGGCTGTAAAGTTATTCATCTACCTTTGAAAATGAGCTACTTCAAGCCAAAATCATAACAATATCGAACGAAAACCAAACGAAAATATTGCACAATGAAGTAAACCAATATGTAATTATTACTTTTGCGCAATACGTTGATTTACTATAGTATGCCGATGTTCCGGCAATAGATATACGAGGTTCGGCTGTTTGTAGTTGGCGCTTTATTTTTGTACACTGATGGTTTTCTCTTAATCCTTTAATTGTCAAAGAACAAAACATGAAACTGATTGAAGAATTGCGGTGGCGGGGAATGTTACAGGATATTACTGCGGGAACCGAGGAACAGTTAAACAAAGAGATGACTACCGGCTATATTGGATTTGACCCCACAGCGGATAGTCTTCATATCGGCAGCCTGGTTCCTATTCTGCTACTTGTTCATTTTCAACGTGCCGGCCATAAACCAATTGCGCTCGTGGGCGGTGCCACAGGAATGGTTGGCGATCCCAGCGGCAAAAGCGAAGAACGAAATCTATTGGGTGAAGAAACGCTCCAACGAAATATCACCGGCGTAAAAAGTCAGCTCGAACGTTATTTGAACTTTGATCCCAGCCTGCCGAATGCTGCAGAAATGGCTAACAACTACGATTGGTTCAAAAAAATCACTTTCATTGATTTCCTCCGGGACGCAGGTAAACATATCACTGTCAACTATATGATGGCCAAGGATAGTGTGAAAAAGCGAATTGAAGGGGACACGGGCATCAGTTACACAGAATTCGCCTACCAGTTAATGCAGGGTTACGACTTTTACTGGCTATACACCAAAAAGAATTGCAAGTTACAAATGGGTGGCAGCGACCAATGGGGTAATATGACCACGGGTACCGAACTAATCCGTCGTAAATGCGGAGGCGAAGCCTTCGTCTTTACAAATCCGCTGATCACCAAATCAGACGGAGGTAAATTCGGAAAAACGGAGAGTGGCAATGTATGGCTTGATCCAGTAAGAACTTCTCCCTACCAATTCTATCAGTTCTGGTTGAATGCAACGGATGCCGATGCGTTGAAATGGATCCGCATATTTACTTTTCTTAATCCCGCAGAAATTGAGAATCTCGAACAGGAACAATCGCAAAATCCCGCCGGTCGAATGCTGCAAAAACGTTTAGCAAAAGAAATTACTTCGTTTGTCCATGGTGAAGAAGAATACGAAAAGGCAGTTCAAACGACAGACAAATTATTTCAAAATCAAACTGCGCCGGCGGATTCGCTGTCAATAGCTGATCTCGAATCAATGGAAGGTGTAATTAAATTCAACTACTCAAGAGAAAAGCTTACAACTGGAATAGATGCCGTATCATTTTTAGCGGAAACAACAATTTTTCCAAGTAAAGGTGATGCAAGAAAGATGATACAGGGCGGAGGGGTCAGTATCAATAGAAAGAAAGTTGACGATGTTTCAATGCTGGTGAATGAAGGAGTACTTCTGCACGGTCAATACTTATTAGTTCAAAAAGGAAAAAAGAATTATTACCTCGTAAAAGCGGAATGATTGCATCATTCAACTTCGACACTTTTGGCAATAACAGCGCCCTCTCTTGCTTCCATTAAAAACTTTCGCTCTTCAATTAAATAGCCGTTGCCTTTCTCGCAGAAATGAACAGTAATATTTTCGATACTGATGGGATTGCCTTCAGGTATGTCAGCAATATTTGAGTGTTTGATAGTATGCCCATCGATAATCATCACGAGCCCACTGCCGATTGCTTCCATTTTATTTCCTTCGGTGATTAACATTCCAGTGTCTTCCCCGAGGCCGATGCCGATTGCAGATGGATTCGTAGCAACTACTTGCACCAATCTCCCAAACCGACCACGTTTTTCAAAATGAGAATCTATAATTATACTGTCTAGAAAACCTAGTCCTGTCGTTACTTTCACTTCACCTTTCAAGTGTGCCCTGGTGGCATTTCCTTCATAGATCATCGTGTTGCTCATCGCCATTGCTCCGGCCGACGTTCCCGCAATCACGAATTGATCGTGCTGATAACGGTGATGGAGAATTTTAATAAATTCCGTACCTCCAAAAGTTGCACTCAATCTCATTTGATTGCCCCCACTAAACATCAGCGCATCACAATGCCTGATTCGTTCAAGAATTTCATCATCCATCGCGTCCGTGCGGGTGCGGATATGGAGAATTCCAATATTAGTACAACCGATCTTGCCAAAGGCGTCAAGGTAGTTGTTACCGATTTCGTTGGGTATGGTAGATGCTGTGGTTACTACTTCTATTCGCGCGTTGCGACCGCCTGCTTCTTCAACAATGCGGCGAAGTATACCAAGCTCGAAAAAGTTGAGATTGTTGCGGTGAATTTCACCAGTTTCAAGATTTGTACCCTTGTCTTCGGCGCCACCAATAGCGATAAGTTTGCCAGTAGGAATCGACATTCAAAAATGAAGGTTAGTTCATCGAAATTAACGCAAATATCATGGCAGAATTGTTCAAAAGAAGTTTTTATATGCTCCTTTGGAAATATTGTGACTACGAATGCATTCATCCTAACCATTCAATACATAAAACTCTTATACTAAAAACCGCCGCGGGCAAATTTTGTGATGCCTTCAACAAGGACATCCAAATCTTTTGTAGTTGTGTATACATTCGGCGTTACGCGAATGCCCGAGATATTTTCCCATTCGATGCTTACAACGTGCACTTTATAATTTGAAAGAAGATATGCATCTAATTCCTGCGGCTTTTTTCCGGTTATGCCGATCAGGCCAATCGCACAACTGTACCCTTTCATTAGAGGCGTGCCGATTTTCACGTTTGGAATGGACTTTACCTTATCCATCCAATAATTCTTCAGATAAAACAAACGCTCTTCCTTCCGCTTCGCTCCTATCATGTCGTAGAATTCTATTGCTTTTCCAGTTGCCTGTTCGATGAAGAACGGTCTCGTGCCAAGGTTTTCAAATTTTCTGATGTCAGCAACTTTACCATCGGGCGCGGCAAATAGCGGGTATATGCCAGCGATTTTCTCTTTTTTGATATAAAGCATCCCGCTTCCAATACAAGCACTTAACCATTTGTGCAAACTTGTACCGAAATAATCCGCGCCCAGGTCTGGAATCTTGAAATCAAAATGAGCAAAACTGTGTGCGCCGTCAACCAAAACATCTATCCCACGCTTATGTGCTGCATCTGCAATTTTGCGGGCTGGTAAAATTTGACCATTCCAGTTTATGATGTGAGTGACATGAACGATTTTGGTTTTTGCCGTGAATGCTTTCGTGTACTGCTCAACGAGATAATTATCATCTTCACTTGGCAAATCGAGATTGATCCAAACCAATTTGATTTTATCTCGTTGTTCGCGTTGTTTCCAGGCATTGATCATATTTGGATAATCCTGCTTTGACAAAACAATTTCATCGCCTGCTGTTAACGATAGACCGAAGATGACAGTTTCCAGGGCCTCCGATGCATTACGTTGAATTGCGATTTCTTCTGCATCACACCCGGCGATTCTTGCAAGGTTCCTGCGCAATGGCTCTCGTCCCTGGTCGAGTATCCGCCACATATAATAACTGGGTGCTTCGTTGCTAAAGTCGTGGTACCGTTTCATTGCATCCTGAACAGTTTTTGGCGATGGGGCAACGCCTCCGTTATTCAGGTTTATTAAAGAAGGTGATACCGTATAAGATTGTTGCACATAGGTCCAGAAATCTTCATCGGATGCAAGTTTATCTGGTGCAATTCCGGAGGCTCGTTCCATTGCACGATCCAGGTTTCGACTCCACGAAGGCGTTGATAAACTCGATAAGAACGCGGTTGCTGAAAAAGCGCCAACGTTATTAAGAAAGGACCGGCGATTGGAAGATCCCATTGCGGTTGGTTTTAGATTCTGAAGGTAGGTCTATTTGCAGCACACAATTAATACAAGCGGAATCCGGAAAAAGAGCTGTTGATGGTTGACACAATCTGATTCGTGCCAGATTCTTGTCTTACAAAAACCCGCACAATATCGCCCTGTCCTAATTTCACTGTTGATCCAAAACTGATTGATTTAGTAACATTACCTGAGATTGCGTCTTCCAGCTTTGCTTCCTCGACTTTGCTTCCATTAACATCCAGGTAAACAAATAACGTTGCTGTTGAGGTTACTAACTGCCATTCGATCTTTACGTCGAAATGAAAAACGCCATCGGTTGGAATCGTGAAAATTCCGTTGGTATTATTGTAATTGAAGCCGTCGTCGAATTGCTCGTTATCGAACTGGATCACCTTGTCAACACCATCATTAATCACCTGGTTCGAGTTTTGCAGAGTGGCGCGGAACGCGGAGTTTCTAGATGATGGATTTTGCCAGGAGGCATTTCCACTTGCATCGGAAGTCAACACCTTGCCATCGCCTTGTGTGTTATCGGTAATCTTCACGTTGCCATTTACTTCAAGGTAAGCCGTTGGTGAAGTGTTGATATTGATCCCGACCTTTCCATTGTTGATGCCATACGCGCCAGAATTCTTAAATAAAAATTCGCGGGCGGAGAACTCAAGGCGATCATCGAGGCCCACCTCTCCGATGGTAACATAATTGCCTTCACCAATCTTAAAATACCGGTTATGATTAGCCGAACCCCATAAGGAAGTTCCAATCCTGATATTCGAATCAACATGTAATTTTTCCTGTGGGTTGGTGATGCCAATGCCGACACGCTGAGCTGTGAGGGACGAAAAGATGATTAAAAAAATCAGAGTAAAAACCAATTTCATAAACCGTTCCATTTTGCGAAAGATACATATTTCTGTGAGTAAATCACAGCCGGAGAGCCCATCCCAGGCGGGGAGATGGTAATAAAATCTGCAGGTTCTTTTCCGCGCTAATTGGAGAAAATATCAAAAAAAGCTAAATTGATGGCCCGCGTGATTTTATACTGCTGTTACCAAAAACTAATTGATGAAAATTCTGGAGATCAAAGTATTAAAAGGTCCAAATTATTGGAGTGTCAGACGTCCTAAACTCATTCAAATGAAACTTGACCTTGAGGACATGGAAGAGCGTCCCAGCAATTTGATTGAGGGTTTCCGTGAACGACTGGAACAGCGTTTTCCAACTATGATTGAGCATCGATGCAGTGTTGGCAGCCGGGGTGGCTTTTTTCAACGCGTTGAAGAAGGAACCTGGATGGGTCATGTTATTGAACACATCGCGTTGGAGATCCAGACATTAAGCGGTATGGACACGGGCTTTGGGCGGACACGCGGCGAAGGCAACACAGGGATTTATTATGTAGTGTTCAGTTATATGGAAGAAGATGCAGGTGTTTATGCTGCGAAAGCCAGCGTTCAGATAACCCAGGCATTGATTGATGGGACTGATTATAATCTTGAGGAAGACATTCAACGACTGCGTGAAATCCGTGAAGACACCCGCCTTGGACCATCCACTGGTTGTATCGTCGATGAGGCAGTAAAGAGAGACATCCCATTTATCAGGCTGAATAAACAAAGCCTGGTTCAGCTCGGCTATGGCGTTCATCAAAAACGAATTCGCGCTACCATCGCGAGCACAACCGGGAATATAGCAGTTGATATCGCGGGCGATAAAGAAGAAACGAAAAACTTACTTGGGGCTGCTGAAATTCCCGTTCCGCGCGGAACGGTTATTAGAACCGAGGAGGGATTAAAAGAGGCGGTTGATAAATATGGTTACCCGCTCGTCATTAAACCAATCGATGGCAATCACGGCAAAGGGAACACAACAAACATCACCACGTGGGAACAAGCGCTTAAAGCGATGGATGCTGCAAAAGTTTACGGACGAAGTGTTATTGTTGAGAAGTTCATTACCGGTTTTGATTTTAGAATCCTTGTGATCAATTATAAATTCATTTGTGCTGCACTGCGAACGCCAGCCTCCGTGATCGGAGATGGGATAAATACCATTGATTCGCTGATCACAGAAATAAACAAAGATCCCCGGCGTGGTTATGGTCACGAAAAGGTACTGACACAAATAACGATAGATCAGTTCACACAGAAAATGCTCGATGAAAAACAATATACGCTCGAGACGATACCTCCGAAGGGCGAACTTGTTTTATTAAAACCGACTGCGAACTTATCAACTGGCGGAACGTCGACTGATATAACTGATGAAGTTCATCCTGCAAATATTTTTATGTGCGAGCGCATTGCAAAAATTATTGGTTTGGATATTTGTGGAATCGATATAATGGCTTCCGATCTCAGGACTTCGGTAACAGAAAATGGTGGAGCCGTATTAGAGGTGAATGCAGCACCGGGTTTTAGAATGCATATTGAACCATCCCAGGGGTTACCGAGAAACGTTGCGGAGCCAGTTGTGGATATGCTGTTTCCAAAAGGAAGTGCCGGACGAATTCCGATCATTGCCATTACCGGAACAAACGGAAAAACAACTACTACGAGACTAACTGCATTCATTGCAAAAAGTGCTGGAAAAAAAGTCGGCTATACAACATCTGACGGTGTTTATATTCAAAACCAATTGATGATGAAGGGTGATTGCACAGGACCAATCTCTTCTCAATTTGTATTGAAAGATCCAACAGTTGATTTTGCGGTACTCGAGTGTGCCCGTGGTGGATTTCTAAAAAGTGGGTTGGCTTTTCAACATTGCGAAGTGGC
>JACMLR010000096.1 GCA_014379515.1 Chitinophagaceae bacterium | reverse complement strand
GCATTACGATATGAGAACTATTCTGATTTCGGCAGCACAATAAATTACAAATTAGTAAGCCGTTACCGGGTGAGTGATAGATTTTCAGTTCGTGCAGCTGCTTCAACAGGTTTCAGGGCACCATCGCTTCAGCAACAATTTTATGCGAAAACCAATACTCTTTTCGTTCCAACGCCTAATGGGTTGGTGCCAACGGAAAGTGGAACATTTACGAATGACAGCAAGCCTGCTGAGTTGTTAGGAATTCCGAAGTTGCAAGAGGAAACATCCAAAAACTATTCAGTCGGTTTTACTGCTACCCCGTTCCAGGGTTTCGAAGTTACTGTAGATGGGTATTGGATAAATATCGACGATCGGATTGTACTCACTAATAATTTCAATGGTGGTAATGATGCAGCACTTGGTCAACTGTTGAAAGATAACGGTGCAACCAGTGCAAATTTCTTTTCCAACTCAATTGATACAAGATCGAAAGGATTGGAAGCGGTAGTAAGTTATCGTACGAGCATTGACCATCGTCATAAATTCAGATTCTCTGTTGCAGCCACATTCATCGACAACAAAGTAAAAAAGGGACCCGATGGAAAGCCAAAAGTAAACGCATCGGCGGTTTTGATCAATTCGGGTCAGCTCGCCAACTATTTTAATAGGGAAGATCAAAGCAGGATCGAAGTCGCAAGCCCTGCAGCAAAAGGAAACTTTACTACCAACTATAATTACAAAAAGTTCGGAGCCATGCTAAGGTTCGCCTATTTCGGCAAGGTTGTTTATCTCGATCCGACAATTAACCCATTGTTGCCAGCTAATTTCCCGGTGAATGCATACACGGGTCAAAAGGAAACGCTAGACCAGGAATTTTCTGCAAAAACTGTTACAGATATTTCGTTGATGTATGACGTGACGAAGAATGTCGCATTGACAATTGGATCTAATAATGTTTTCGATGTTTACCAGGACAAGCACGTTCATAGCGGCAATGTGTCGCTTGGTCGTTTTGTTTATAGTCGGAGAGTGCAGCAAATGGGCTTTAACGGCCGCTACGTATTCGCACGGGTAACGTTCAACGTGAACTAATTAGTACAACCATCTATATGAGGGTATCAAATATTATCAAACCATTTCGCTCCGGAATTCATGGAGTTCACCATTATGAGACACTGGGCCGGGGGCTTTTCTTCAGACTGTTTTTTTTGCCCCTGGTCTTTTTGTCTTCTTTCGCAGCGCCAACGCCGTTGCTGAAAGAGAAAGTGAAAAAACGTATCGGTATTAGTGCTCCGTTTTATAAACTGCGAATTGAGGGAGATATCTCGATCGTGCTAACGAATGATTCTGTAAACGTTCTGTATATAGAGAGCAATGCGCACGATTGGGAGAAAGTTAAGATGCACTTGGAGGCTGGTACACTTGTCGTGAGGGACGTACGCGACCGCTTGTTTTCAAAATTGAAATTGCATGTTTCGTCAAAAGGAATTGAATCTATCCAACTCAACGGGGATGCCGATATTTCATCCAGCGAGCTAATCAGTAATAACAACATTCGCTTCGAGCTTAACGGGAATATTGAGGTGAAGATTAAAACGAAAGGCAGCGTTGCGTTTGAGGGTCCGGAAGATGTTGAGATTAGAAGATACTAAGAGAATACAAATACAGCGCGCAAAGACGTGAAGCCGCCAAGGGGCAACAAAAGGATACTAATCGAATGAATGAATTCGCACATTCGTAATTCGCCATTCGCACATGCTCCAATTAGCCAATCAACCAGATGCGCAGGAAGCATTTTGCACATTTTCATATTTCGCACATTTGAACCAAACGCCTATGCTTCTTCCCTGGACTCCCTCCCAAAAATATTTCTTCAGATTCTTTTTTGTCTTCCTTGCCCTACTTACAATCGTTGCTTATAACCCACTAATGATAGCCCTCAATATGAGCTATCCCGAGATGTTGGCCGTCTATGCTAAACTCGAAGGATTTGTATACTGGATTGATACAAACTTTTTTCATATCGGTTTTGAGGCCGGCAAAAACACCACGTTCTTTAGCAATACCTATTTCGGTGTTGTGCTAACAATCTTCATTTTTTTCGCGTCCATCATTTCTTCATTTGCATGGACGATTGCGGCCAAGCCAGTTTCCAACTATAATCATCTTTACTATTGGTTTTGCAATTATCTCGCCTACTATATTTTCCTCGCAATGAGCACGTACGCGATGTACAAAGTCTTTCCAACACAAACAAGTTATCCGACAGCTCCGCAATTATTGGCCCGATGGGGAGACCTCCCAAACTGGGAGATTCTTTTTCGATTTATGGGGACAAGTCCGGGATATTCCATGTTTTGTGGATGGTTAGAATTAATCGCATCCGTTCTAATACTCTTTAATCGCTGGCGGGTTGTTGGCGCATTATTGATGGCAACGATAACCTTCCATATTGTGCTGCTGAATGTTTTCTATAACAATAATGTGATAATGCTAGCGGCATCCTTGTGGCTCTGCTCGATGTTCATGCTTGCCCGGACTTTTCCGAAACTCTACAGGATATTTATACGACAGAAACCGGTTTCACTGGCGGAAACCCGGTACTTCTTTTCCACTCCCTGGAAAAAATATGTGATGATAGCGTTGTGTTTTATCCCGGCCTATCGTTTCGTTCATCTTACAATCGGCAGCTGGCAGTATTATTCAAGACAGGTTCATAACGAAAAAAATCAACGGCTGTTTAATGTCACTTCTTATGAACAAGATGGCTTAACGATTCCACCACTCACCACCGACACTGTTCGCTGGAAATACGTCTGCTTTATTGATTATTCTCCCACCAATAAACATCTCGTCAAGTTTGACATGAAAGAGAATTCGGTCAATCTTATCCGACGTGTTGATAGTACGAACCAGGTGATGACTTTTATCAATCGTCGCGACACGACTTCGAAATCGGTGTTCCATTTCACCAATCTGCCCAATGGCAATTTTATGCTTTCTGGTAGATGGAAAGGTTCGCAGCTTCGAATGGAGCTAACCGAGATGTCGATTGATAGTATGACATTGGTGAAAGATAAATTTGCCTTCATCCAGGAATAAAAGGCCTCCCTCACTGTCCCCCGGTATGTTCGTTTTTTTCCCCACTTTGACTAATAGCCTTAATCTTGTTGAAGTAATCAGTTGATTTTTTCCAGACATTCACACAATTCATTCAACCATTCTGTGGCAGGGGAATTGAGGTAACAGCTCAACCGTAGTTCTTCAAAACAACCTATTATGCCCGCGACCATTACTGAATTCGATCTGGTTCAGCAATTGCAACAAAAAAATCAAGCTGCATGCCGACAATTATATGATGCCTATGCAGCCGCATTGTACACCGTAGTTAAAAAAAGACTCAGTTGCCATCTGGCGGCCGAGGAAGTTTTGCAAAATGTATTTGTCAAGATTTGGATTAATATCGACAAGTATTCCCGTGATAAAGGAAGTTTGTATACATGGATGCAATGTATAGCGCGCAATGAAGCGGTGGATTACACACGAAGTAAACATTCGCGGCTGTCGAAACTTACAGACTCGTTGACCGGGGCTGATTTCGGAATCGGAGACTATTACGATACGAAATTCGCGCGTTTAGATCTTGATAGATCGATTATGATTCTCCCTCATAAGAACCGCGTGATAATTGAACTGTCTCAGCTTGGCTTCAGTTGTAAAGAAATCGGTCAATTACTCAAAAAACCAGAAGGCACGATTAAAACAACCATGCGCTCAAGTTATAAAATGTTGCGGGCAAGACTTTCCGACAACAAATCAACGATTAAACGATTATCCGATAATTAAAATTTTGTAAATGAAACTTTCCAGTATTCTAATGATCACTGCTGCAACCGTATTTGTTTCTTGCAATAATGATAGTAACGCGGATAATTCTGCTAATGCTGATACAGCCCAGGTAGCCAAGGCTGATGAAAAAGAAAAGAAGCTCGAACCGAAAGGACCAAAGCCCGAATGGGCTCCGAAGATAGACGACGAAATGGCTGTGGTAATCGAAAAGTTACAAAGCTACGGAGCGCCACCACTTGAAACGCTTACGCCAACTGAAGCTCGCAAGCAACCTACCCCAACAACAGCGGTAATGGATGTTATGAAAGAACATGGAATTCCGATGCCGCCAGCGAAATGCGACACAATGGGAAAAGATATTCCGGTGAAAGGAGGAACAATACATGCACGCATTTATACACCGCAAACAGGCGATAGCAGTTATCCTGTAATTGTATATTATCATGGTGGTGGATGGGTAATTGCTGATCTTGATGTGTATGATGCATCAGCCAAAGGATTAGCAGAACAAACAGGAGCGGTTGTTGTTTCTGTCCATTATCGCCAGGGACCAGAACATAAATTTCCAACAGCGCACATGGATGCGTTTGCCGCGTACGAATGGGTAACAAAAAATGCAGCATCAATCAAAGGAAACCCGTCGAAAATTGCAGTCGCAGGTGAGAGTGCTGGTGGAAATCTAGCATGTAATGTAAGTATGATGGCGCGGGATAAGGGAATCATGATTCCATTGCACCAGGTATTGGTTTACCCCGTTGCAAACAACGATATGAATTCGGAATCATACCAAAAATACGGCAACGCCAAACCGTTAAGCAAGCCATTAATACAATGGATGGTTAAGCACTACCTACCGAACGAAGCTGCATCTGCAGATCCGCGCATTTCCCTGGTGAAAGCAAATTTAAAAGGGCTACCTCCTACAACTATTATTGCTGCTGAAATTGATTTACTTCAAACGG
>JACMLR010000095.1 GCA_014379515.1 Chitinophagaceae bacterium | reverse complement strand
TTGAAAGGAGCGTCAGGAACACCAGTGTATTCTCCGGAGTATGATACCCAGGAAGCTATTTATGATGACCTTCTAGCAAAACTCAAGACTGCAAACGAAAAGCTTATTGTTGGGGGTCCGGTAGTAAGTGGAGGTGCCGATATTTTGTACGCAGGAAATATTCTAAAGTGGAAGAAGTTTGCCAATTCATTACGTTTACGTTTAGCAAATCGTCAGGCAGCAAAGAAGCCTGCGGAATCGCGCGCTGTCTTTGCAGAGATTGTAGGAGATCCTGCAACCTATCCCATTTTTGTCGACAACGTCGACAACGCCCGACTTGTTCATACAGTTAATCGGCCAAGCAATAATGAATGGCATGAGGCGATGGTCCAGGCCGGACGAACCGATTGGAATGTTGGGAAAACGCTTATCGATAAACTCATTGCCCTCGGTGACACACGGCTTCCAGTATATGCTCAACCTGTTACCGGTAGCAGCTATGCAGGTATCCCTAACGGGTTGCCTGATGCCGTTGCAACAACATATCTGAATACTACGAGTAAAATTGGTACAGCTTTTCTGGCGGCAGCAGCACCCAGTGTAATAATGACGTATTCGGAGCTGGAATTCATTCTTGCAGAAGCTGTACTCGATGGGGATTTAATGATTGGTACTGCGCAAACCTATTTTGAAAATGGTGTCAAAGGATCCTTTATCCAGCACGGTGCTGTTATTCCCGCAGACTACATTACCAATCTTAGTGGGGTAACACGAGAATTGGTTTTCGATCAAAAATATATAGCGCTTTACGGTCAGGGTATCGAGGCGTGGACTGAATACAGAAGAACGGGCTTGCCTGTTCTACCCGAAAAGGACAGTCGTGCCATTTTCGTTAACGATGGTGTACTTCCAACGAGACTTCCTTATCCAACCACTGAACAATCGCTGAATGCGTCGGAGTATGCTAGGGGGGTTGAGCTGATCGGTGGATCCGATAATGCAAAGACACCGATGTGGTGGGTAGAATAATTCATCAAAACGGATCAGTTAAAATTTAAATCATTATCACATGAAGACAATATTTAGTAAAGTCCTGGTAAAGTTTTTTATGGCGGTTGTCATTACCGCATTGTTTATAATGATGTCGTGTGAAGAGGAGGATCCATTTGTTGACCGACATGTAGCGCCTGTGTTAATTGTATTTGACGGTATTTCTGGATACCTCGCAAACGGCGGATTAACCACGACGCCTACGCGTACCTATACAGTTGCTGCAGCCGATTATGCGGTACCTGCGGAATGGTCAGTTTCGTTTTATGAACTTGATAAAACAGGCATCCTCGACAACACTGTCGGTATTGATTCTATTCCAGTGAGTGATCTCTCAATCAAATTTACAAAACGCGACGGAACGCTGATCTCCGATCTTACCACAGATGCAGCGGGAAAAGTCTTCGCTCCGATAAACTGGACAGAATTAGTCCCGGGCTACGCGAATATGGCTACCGGAGCTTCATCCACCATCAACGTATCGTGGACCGGTGAACACAAGGGAGTTTCTTTTACGCGTTATGGAGTTGTTATACTGAAGAAATCATAGCCGAGAGAAATAAAGGAACATCATCCTGAATATCGGATGTCATTATAGTTAATGAACATGTAAAGTTGATTAGTTACTGAGAACTCAAAAAAAACCAAAATTAAAACACCATCATGAAATCAAACGTTAATCGCAGAACATGGCTTAAGCAAAGTGCTTTCGCAGCCAGCAGTGTAATGGCCGGCATGGCTTTTTCAAACGAACTTCTCGCCAAACCGGCGTTTGGGATGAAGCCTCTTTCAGGCAAACCATCTCTTCTCGAGAATTACTTCATACCGCTACAGGATCGGGCAAGTTTGAAAGCCCGGTTGCTAGCAAACGAAAACCCATGGGGTCCCTCTAAAAAAGCAGTTGCTGCGATCGCAGAAAGTGCCAGTAAGGGGAACCGTTATGTGTATAACAGCTCCATGAAAATGGTCGAAGTTCTCGCGACGAAGGAAGGGGTTGCGAAAGATAATATTCTGCTTGCCGCGGGATCAACGGACCTCCTGGAGAAAACTGCTTTTGCCCTATGCATGAAAGGTGGAAATGTTATCTCGGCGGATCCTTCATATATGTCGCTTGTAAAAACGGCAAAGGCAATTGGAGCAACGTGGAAAAACATACCGCTTAAGGCTGACTACTCCCACGACCTTGACGCGATGGAAAAGGCAATTGACGCCGAGACTAAGTTAATATATGTATGTAATCCAAATAACCCTACCGGTACGATTACACCAATCGCGGACCTCAAAGCGTTTTGCAAGAGAGTAAGTTCGAAGTGCCCGGTTTTTGTGGACGAAGCATATCTTGAACTGATGGACGACGGAGGCTTGCAAACAACGGCAGGCCTGATAACAGAGGGTCATGATATTATCGTCTGTCGCACATTCTCAAAAATACATGGAATGGCCGGTCTGCGTGTAGGCTATATGATTGCGAAACCTGAACGAATCAAAACGATAACACAACTGGTTCGTACAGAAATGGGTATGTCTGTTACTTCCATTGAAGGCGCGCTGGCCAGCCTCAGTGACGTAGAGTTTCAGACGTTTACGCGCACAAATAATAAAATCAACCGGGATTATACCTTCGAGGAATTAAAAAAGGCAGGCCTCAATCCGATTCCTTCTTATACGAATTTTATTCTTTTTCCGATCCCCATGCCAACAAAAGAATTGTTGTCGAAAATGATGGAGAAAAGTGTCGGTATTCGTGGATTTGAAATTAACGGCAAACAATATGGACGAGTAAGCATCGGCACAATGGACGAAATGAAACTGTTTGCCACAAGTCTTAACTCGATAATCAGTTAACCACCACTTTTAAGAAAATCCATACAGGCTGATGAGTTCCTTAGA
>JACMLR010000094.1 GCA_014379515.1 Chitinophagaceae bacterium | reverse complement strand
AGGAAAAAATTGAAGAGCGCATTATGCAGTACCAGCGGAACTACAGCGCCAATGATAAGATTCGCGTTGCAGTGATAGGGACAGGTATCATGGGGCATAACGACCTTCGTTCTGCGCTAAAAGTGCCCGGAGTTGAACTGGCAGCCGCCTGCGATCTTTATACTGGTCGCCTCGACCGGATGAAAGAATTGCATGGAGCTGATCTGTTAGTTACACGCGATTACCGCGAGTTGCTGCAAAAAAAAGACATCGACGCCGTGATCATTGCTACCAGTGATCATCACCATGCGCGCATCGCGACCGATGCACTGAAAGCAGGTAAACATGTGTATTGTGAAAAACCTATGGTGCATAAGCTCGACCAGGGTTTAGGTGTAATCAACGCCTGGAAACAATCAAAAAGGACCATGCAGGTAGGTAGTCAACGGATTAGCGGTCTGGATCATGCAAAAGCAAGAGAACTTTATAAGGCCGGTGAGATAGGACAATTAAATTGCATTGAAGCCAGCACCGACCGACAAAGCGCGATCGGGGCCTGGCAATACACTATTCCAACAGATGGTAATCCGGAAACGGTGGATTGGGATCGTTATCTCGCCGGTATGCCCAAACAAGCCTGGGATGCTAAGAAATTTTTCTGGTGGAGGAACTATAAGGATTTTGGAACAGGTATGTCGGGCGATCTATTTGTTCACCTGCTGACAGGCATTCATTATATAACCGATTCTCTTGGTCCGGTTAAAATATTTTCTTCGGGGCAGCTTTGTTATTGGAAGGATGGACGCGATGTGCCCGATGTATTAACCGCTATTCTGGAATATCCCGAAACAAAAACGAACCCACCGTTCCAGGTAATGCTGCGTGTGAACTTTGTAAGTGGAAGCGGGGATAAAAGTGTTACTCGTTTTATAGGTAGTGAAGGTGCTATTGATATTGGCTGGAACGGCATAACGCTTAATCACAGTCTGATGTCGAAAGCGCCCGGAATTGGTGGCTGGGATTCACTGGATACTTATCCGAAAGCAATGCAGGAAACATTGAAAAAACAATACGACCAGAAATATTCTGCTGATGATAAGAAGAAACCTACCAAACCTCCGATCCGTTTTAGTGCACCCCAGGGTTTCGACGAACATGTAGAACATTTCGCGAACTTTTTTGAAGGGGCGAGAAGCGGCAAAGCGGTTATTGAAGATCCGATTTTCGGTTTTCGTGCAGCGGGTCCTTGTTTAGCAGTGAACGATAGTTATTTTCAGAAAAAG
Source organism: Chitinophagaceae bacterium (assembly GCA_014379515.1). GTDB lineage: Bacteria > Bacteroidota > Bacteroidia > Chitinophagales > Chitinophagaceae > Endoryza. Next base: position 1,989 of record JACMLR010000094.1, on the reverse strand, counting down.
ATCATCCGCTGGGATCCGGAAAACATGAAGCTGAAGGCGTGATGAGAGAGTAGTGAGGAGTGAATAGTGAATGGTGAGTAGTGAGTAGTGAGTAGTAGTGAGTGGTGAGTAGTAAAGGGTATTGAGATGCAAACATGAATTTCATTTATCTAAAAGACGTTACGATTCATCGAAAATAGCGGACTCAGCTTTAGCAGATGTTTGCTTTAAAGGAGATACATAAGTGCCGGATAGTTAAATACTAACCGGCATTTTTATTAAACGTACGGGCTGACGCTATATTTCAGAACGGCTACCTTCTACCTAATTTAAGTGTAACCCATTATGAAATAAATTAGTTGTTGTCTACTTTTATCTATTGTTAATCCAAACCAATACCTATGAAATCAATCGGTAGTATACTTTTTATTTTAGGAGCTGTGGCTTCTATCCTCGGTTTAATAGGTCGCGATTCCATTATTCTACGTTGGATGAATGATTTGGGTGAAACGGTATCCTGGATCATAAAAATTGGACTGATGGTACTCGGCGCAACTCTTTATATCATTGGTGGAAAGAAGGAGTCGGCGGATAATAATGGCGCGGAATCATAATATTTGTAACGATTTTTAGCAGCTCGCTTCGGTTTTTCGATGGCATTATAGTAGGAAATGCTTGCTTAATTCTATCATAGCTGAAACAATTGTTTTTCTCCTGATCTATTTTTGATCAATATATTATAACGACTGTTTTTATATAAGATCAGTTTTTTAGTATCATGCTTATCCTTAAGCTCTATTACATCAACGGGGACTGCTTGTCCTATATCTTCACTTTCTTTATAAGCGAAAACCAGGCATGGAAAGGCTATGGTGATTTTGTCGGCTACATTTACCGATTCCTTATTGTCGTAGTATAGCCAGCCGGGCCTGCCATTTATAAATTTTGTTGTAGGGTGGTATACGTTTGCATCATACCATTTATAATCATGTGCTTTGCCAAATGCGATGCCTTTTCCATCCACAAATACAGCTGAATAGTCAAGGTCGATTACCTGCCGGAAAGCGTTATCGAAGGGAGGAGTTCCTGTTTCAGTTAGTTCTACCTGATCGATAGTGAGTGGATCAATTCCTGTCATTCTTTTCAGGCGCCCCGCCATGGCCAAGCCCCAGTTATTATGAGTTGAATCTTCTATTGCGTGCGAATAACCGCAATAAATAATGAATTTCGCGTGTGGGTTCTCATCGATAACTGCCTTTATGTTTTCGGCCTGGCCAATCTCCCTTTCTTGGCCACCGTGAGCCAGTGGTTCATAGCCAAAAGGTGTAAACTCAAGTTTCAGGCTTGTGCGAATCAGATTGCTAAAACAAGCTTCATTAGTATAAAAGCCAATACTAGAAACAGGATATTTATACTGCAGGAGGGTTCGCAATGCGTTCAGTCCTTCGAACCCTATAAAATTGTAACCCTGCTTTTTAAGGTCAAAAAGCAGAGATTCAGCGAATACCCTGTGAAGCGGCAGATGATGAGCTTCATTTATTATTACGACTCTGGTATTTCTAGCTTCCCGGAGTATGTATTCTTTTGCGGAGGTTGGTTTATACGGCGATAAAATGGCCTTTGATTTCTTTTGTTCTTTTGTTAATTGAAATTGTGGCGGAACTTTTCGGCTTGCGAAATTTATCTGATTGAAAAAATTAAGGCATTTCTGATATTCCCCAATAAATGAATAATCTGTGGCGGCATTTTGATCTTTCCATCTTACTGAATCGTTTTTAAAAGCGCTGTCGATGTCGGTAGAAGAACACGGGGCAGACCGCGTGTTCGGCGGCGGACCGCTTGCGCGAGTCGGAGGCGTCAGACATGGGCGAATCGGAACTTGGCCAATCGGAGGCGTGGAGGGACGATTTCTAACCTCATTGCCCCCCAATTATCGTACTGCCGGGCTGCTGAAACGCAATGTTGGCTATGGCGCCATAGCCCGGCCAGACCCGTCGTGCGGCGTTCCGT
>JACMLR010000093.1 GCA_014379515.1 Chitinophagaceae bacterium | reverse complement strand
CATGGAAAAAGAACTACACGTTCAAAACACATTACGACGGATCCTTACCTTGCTGAAACTGGAACGCGCCGAAATCTCGGCCGTGTATTTCTATGCGATACTTAACGGGTTAATTCAGCTCTCGCTTCCGCTAGGCGTCCAGGCAATCATAGGACTTGTGCTAGGTGCATCTATCAGCACCTCCCTGGTAGTATTAATAGCACTCGTTGTCGTTGGCGTCTTATTTTCTGGTATCATGCAGGTGAACCAAATGAAGATCATCGAGAAGATCCAACAAAAACTTTTTGTGCGCTACTCCTTTCAGTTCATAAACCAACTGCATGTCCTTGACCTCAAGAGAAACGACAATCTCTACTTGCCCGAGTTGATGAATCGTTTTTTTGACATTCCGGTGTTGCAAAAAAGCTTGTCTAAAATTTTGCTCGACATACCCGCAGCAAGCATTCAGGTACTGTTCGGACTTCTCCTCTTATCTTTTTATCATCCTGTGTTCATTGTTTTCGGATTGGTACTTATAACGTTGCTAGTACTGATACTCCGTTATACTGGTCAACAAGCCTTACAATCAAGCATACAAGAAAGCAATTTTAAGTTTAGAACTGCTGGATGGCTGCAGGAAACAGCAAGGGCAATAAATTCAATCAAACTGGCAAAGAACAATGACATTCATGTTCGCAGGCTCGACGTAGAAGTGAGCAGCTACCTCGATGCCAGAAACACTCACTTTAAAACGCTGTTGTTTCAATACAATGTACTTGTGATTTTCAAGACCATCATCACCGCCGCAATGCTGATCGTGGGTACATATCTTATGCTCGATCAGAAGCTCACCGTCGGGCAGTTTATAGCGGCGGAGATCGTAATTATAATGGTATTGAATTCTGTAGAGAAGTTAATTGCTAATCTAGCCACAGTTTATGATACAGTAACGGCCAAGGAAAAAATTGCCTCAGTGACGGAAAAGCCTGTAGAAAAGAATGGTAACCTGAAACTTCCACATAGCGACGATGGCTTGAAACTCCAACTTCAGAAAGTGGGTTTCTCTTACAACGACAGAGACAGTATTCTGAGTGATATTTCATTCAGTATAAACCCGAACGAAACCGTTTGCGTCCGCGGCGCCGACAGTTCCGGTAAAACAACGCTACTCAAATTACTAGCGGGGGCCTATCCCGATTTCAGCGGCGTGTATCTTCTAAACAACGTGCCATTGGGGAATTACGATTTGATTTCTCTCCGAGCAAATACGGGATTATTACTCGATGAGCAGGAAATTTTCCATGGCACACTTTGGGAAAATATTACGCTGGATAACCAATCAATTAGCACTGATACGCTGGTTGGATATGCAATCAAAACCGGACTGAGTGAATTTGTGGAAACATTGCCCAAAGGTTATGACACGTTACTGGATCCGACCGGTAGAAGATTGCCCCGCAGCGTTGTCACTAAAATTCTTTTAGTACGGGCGTTGGCTAATGAGCCACGACTTTTATTGTTGGAAGACCCCTGGCAATATTGTACGAACGAGCAGCGCGGAGCGATCATTAAAATACTGCTTGAGCGTAAAAATGCTACAGTAGTTGTTTTTACAAATGATGAGCAATTTGCTCAGCAGTGTGACAAGATAATTGTGCTTGGCAATAACGGCACGATCAGTTCAATTACACAAAACACAAAAGGATAGTGCATGGAAACTTCTTACTCTTCTTTTTCTAAAATTTACCTACACGATAAGAGCAGCAAGGTGCGATGGTGGTTCCTTGCATTCCTTATTTTACTGGGTGTCGTGCTTTTCCTGCCTTGGACGCAGAACATTCGTGCGACTGGCTCAGTTACCACGTTGTACCAGGATCAACGACCGCAACAGGTAAACACAATAATTGGCGGACGCGTTGTACAGTGGTATATCAAAGAAGGTGATTTTGTAAAAGCGGGCGATACATTAATCCAACTCGCGGAAGTAAAGGTGGATTACCTTGACCCCAACCTGCTGCAGCGAACCAAAGAGCAGTTAACCGGCAAAAAACAGTCGGTGGAATTTTATAAAAGCAAAGTCGGTACAGCAGAGCAACAAATCGCGGCCATTAATAATACACTTGGATTAAAACTGGATCAACTCCGTAACAAGGTAAATCAGCTACAAGTAAAACTTCAATCAGACAGTGCAGAGCTCAATGCTGCCATAAATGATTTGAATATTGGAGCCCTTCAACTAAAACGGCAGAAATCCATGTATGATAGCGGACTTGTTTCACTTACGCAACTGGAAAGCCGAAGTCAATCGTACCAAACTGTGCTGGCAAACAAAATCATGGCAGAAAATAAGCTTGTTACCAATCGACAAGAATTGATGATTGCAAAAATTGAAATGGATGCCGTGCAGCAGGAGAACAAAGAGAAAATAACCAAAGTTCAGGCAGAGCAATTTCAATCGCTCACGCAAATTGCAAACGGACAGGCAGATGTTGCAAAGCTCGAAAATCAGTATGCAAACTACATCATTCGTAACGGTATGTATTATTTGCTCGCTTCGCAAAGCGGCCAGGTGGTAAAGGCCCAACGTGCTGGTATTGGAGAAGTCGTCAAAGACGGAGAAATGATTGCAGAGATCGTCCCTGACAAAGTGAAATATGCAGTGGAAATGTTTGTGCGCCCGCTGGACCTACCGCTCCTATCAAATGGGCAGAAAGTGAGGTTCATGTTCGACGGATTTCCAGCGATCGTATTTAGTGGATGGCCACAAGCGTCATCAGGCACCTTTGGTGGAGAAGTGGTAGCAGTGGAAAGCAATGTCAGCACCAATGGGAAATACAGGGTATTGGTTAAAGAAGACCCGACCGATCGTCCCTGGCCGCTGGAACTGAAGAACGGAACAGGAGCGAATGGGTTAGCACTTTTAAAAGACGTACGCGTGTGGTACGAAATATGGCGAAACATCAACGGCTTTCCACCGGATTATTACAAACAAGCAACAAAAAAATGAAGTCGAAGTTCCATAATTTTATCAGGTTCCTATTGATGATTCAAATCTTGGCACTTCCTTTTAGCCTTTCAGCACAGGATTCCGTTAAAAAGATTTCGATTTCGCAGGTAATGCAGATCGTGAAAGAATATCACCCAGTAGCAAAACAAGCAACTATCATAATCGAAAAGGCTGCAGCGGATCTAACCATCGCACGCAGTGGTTTTGATCCTTTACTAAATGCGGGCACAGGCGAAAAAACATT
>JACMLR010000092.1 GCA_014379515.1 Chitinophagaceae bacterium | reverse complement strand
TGTGCAATGGTTGAACCCCGTTGCTTTTTATGCCAACTATTTTCGTCGTGCACGAGCAATTAACAGATCCGATCTGAACGGAACCCCAAAATTATATTTTAAAAATCAATGGAGCATCCGGGGTAAACTTTGATGGAAATTTGTCTTCAGCCCTGGAAGGGCGCGATGTGATAGCGATGGGCGATAGCCCATCGGGTAATGTATAAATCTTTTTAAAGCCCTGCAGGGGCGCGATAAAATCACCGACAATTATGGGGAATCGAACTGATGCGTGGCTTAACGAACGCCGATCAATTGCTGCTAACAAACCCTGGTCCGTACAATACCCTTCCTCCGCGGACGCCGGTGGTTGAACTATTGTCAACAGTCAATTGACCATTCACAATTATGAATTTGAAACCAATCGAGTATTGATGTGGGTTATCGAACGTTGCTTTATCGGCCACTGCCATTTCATCAAAAATTACAATATCCGCAGACATGCCTTCTTTCAAAAGTCCGCGGTCTTTTAATCTGAATTTTTGCGCCGCCAATGATGTCATGCGGCGTATCGCTTCTTCCAGTGAAATAATTTTTTCTTCCCGAACATACTTAGCAAGAATTCTTGAATTTGTCCCATACGCGCGTGGGTGTGGCATTCCTCTTCCCGGCGTTGGTACACCAGCATCTGCACCCGTCATATTAAATGGATATTTCATGATATATCGAACATCATCTTCGTTCATACTATGATAAACCATTTGCGCACCACCCTTTCCAATCATATCTAAAATGGTTTCTGCCTCTTGCGTCGCCTTCGGTTTGCGACCCATCAATTTATTAATGTCAGAAATCGATTTTCCATTGTAGCTGCTGTCAGCACCATAACTTGCTACAACGGCGAAACCGTAATTTTTAAATTTGTAGCGGCGGATTTCGGCCAACATCTCCTGGATAATTTGTTTTCTTAAAGTCGGATTGTTGATTCGCGAATTAATAGAATCCTGCGTTCCGGCAATCGCCCAGTTTGGCAATCGCACCCCGAGATTTGTGCTGCTTGCCGTATACGGATATTGATCGATCGTTACATCCCAGCCATCTTTTCGCGCGCGCTCGATCATTGCCACCGTTTCTTTTGATCTTCCCCAATTCGATTTGCCACCAACTTTAAAATGGGAAATCTGAACAGGTATATTTGCCTGGCGACCTATGTTCAATGCTTCTTCAATAGCATCTGCTACACCTGATTCTTCATTTCGGATATGCGATGCATAAATTCCATCATATTTTGTTGCTGCCTTTGCAAGCCCGATCACTTCTTCCGTTTTGGCATAAGTTCCGGGAACATAAATAAGTCCTGTCGATAAACCCACCGCTCCCTCTTTCATAAAGCGTTCAACCAATTCTTCCATTTTTTGCTGTTCCGCTGCTGTGGGCTGTTTATTATCCCGCCCCATTATTGCTGCGCGGACGGTATTATGACCAATTAACGTAGCCACGTTAATTGACGGCTTCACGCTATCAACCCGTCGAAAAAATTCCGTGATATCGGATGCCGACCCGCCGCAGTTTCCAGTAACAACTGTTGTAACACCATCGAAAATATAATTGTCTGCCGAAGGGCGACCGATTATTCCGCCTTCAATATGTCCATGCACATCAATAAAACCTGGTGCAACAATTAATCCTTTTGCGTCAATTGTTTTAGTGGCAGTTTTATTTGCAAGTTTTCCAATTGCAACGATTTTATCACCCTTGATCCCGAGATCTGCATAATACCAACTGTTGCCCGTACCATCGACAATTCGACCGTTTAGTATCAATAAATCGTACGACGACTGGCCAATACCTGCAGTTGTTATTAACAACAAAAACAAGGTTAATAATTTCATACAGTTGATTGTTAGGTTGAAGTATTAGATGCTGATGCAAATCCGCAATGAATCAAATCCGTACAACGGCTATTCTCCCGGGTGATATGTGCGTTCTGCATTCTTCACAACATCTTCTTTATAAAAAAGTACGTCTTTGAAAATTCCTTTCGTGTACATCTCCGCCTGGTCACCGAAGTGTTTAGAATCAACTCTTCTATTCACCCCACCCGCCAGTAGCGATTTTGCTTTCACTTTTGTTCCAAATTCCACTGCGCAGATAAAACTGTTTCCATTAAACCCGTAACGTTTTTTTGTTCCTGGCATTGGCCTGCTAACGAAAGAAGGCAGGGCACCCCAGGTAGACGCAGCCATTCCAACGGGAAGACTCGGCTTGTTATCGTCAAACACTTCATCCACTTTACCCGTTAGTCGTTGATACCTGTTGATTTCACCCCAGGGGATATCCCACTTCCCAAATTTTGTTTTTAAATCACGAATTGTTGAAACGAGCGGATCTAATAACTGGTTTGCTGAAGCCTTTTCGATATACCGCTTTGTTTTAGCAACCTGTTCGGGATCATCATAATCCTTCAATGCCCGTTGCATCTGGTTCATAAACCGTTGTGCCCAATCGATTGCTATTGTTGTGGCAACAGACGTCTCGGATGAATAATAGTCCCACTGTTTGAGAACTGCTATTGGTTCTGCAAGTGAGTTAAAAGCCGTATCAGTTGCGTGACTATCATACGATTTGATTAGCCCCGGCAACATAACTGCAAATGCAGATAAGTAACGATCATAACCTGCGTCGATAACTTTATCAAGAGTAAATTTTTGTGGTTTTTCAAGCACCCTTACTGCATTTATCCCACGGAAGTTTTCACCATCCGGCGCCATGTACGCTGGATAAGCTTCTCTTTTTGGACTTTGATTTCCAGCAGCAGTAAACGGAGTTGAGTTGCAGTTTTGAATCCAGCCATTTGCAGGGTTATATAAATGAATGGATTCATTCACGGAATGTAGGCCACGCCATTCATTTGCAGCGATTGATCCATCTACCGCTTTCGACCAATCAAGGCTATCGTTTCTTTTTGGAATGAAGTTTCCATGCCAATATGCAATATTTCCTTTGTTGTCGGCAAACACTGTGTTGTTAGAGGTGTTCGACTTATAATTCATATTCTTTTTATAGTCCTCGAGTCCTTTTGTTTTTGTACGAAGCCAGGATTGTATCAGCCCATCTAGTGAACGGTTATTCGCTTTCAACGTTATCCATTTTCCATTACGCTCACCCATCACTGGTCCATGTTGAGTGTAATAAGTCATGAATGACTTCGTTTCAAGTTTTCCATTTTTCAAATAGCGAAACGTCATTGGTTTACGACCTACCGATTTAAGCTGATTGTTATACCTATAAAATATTTGATCCTTTTTTTTAATGATGGTTTCTTCATAGAGATCGGCTACATCAACTGCGCTTGAAGTATGCATCCAGCCACAATATTGATTGAAGCCCTGGTAAATGAAAAACTGTCCCCACGTTACAGCGCCATATGCATTGAGTCCTTCGCGACTTTGCATTTGAATCTCCGGCCGAAAGTAAAATGTTACGTGTGGGTTGATATAGAGTATGGCGTTTCCAGATGCCGTCTTCTTACCAGAAATCGCAAAACCATTTGAACCAGAAGGGAGTTCTTCTTTTTCGACGGGCTTATAGGCCAGCTGCTCGCCTGGTTTTGAATAAAAATCTATAAGCTCCTGATCAGTGGCGCCACCTGTACTGATTGCGCCAATGCTTCCGTCAGTCCATAATAGCGGATACCAGGGTTTGAAACGGTTCAACAACTGAGGCTTTACCGACG
>JACMLR010000091.1 GCA_014379515.1 Chitinophagaceae bacterium | reverse complement strand
AGTGGCGATGCATTGGCCCGCATCGGGGTGGTCGAACAGTTGGTGCTGTTGGCATAGCCGATCAGCCCAATGTGTTCTATATCGGTGTCAACAATGGGGGAGTTTGGAAGACGACCGATTATGGGCGGACATGGAAACCCATTTTTGATGATCAGCCTACTGGCTCTATTGGCGATATCGTTGTAGCCCCATCCAACCCTGCTGTGATTTATGTTGGTAGTGGAGAAGGATTGCAACGACCCGATCTTTCTGTAGGTGATGGAATCTACAAATCAGTAAATGGCGGTCAGACCTGGATAAATACCGGTTTGAAAGAAGCGCAACAAATTGGCGGAATGGCGATCGACCCAACAAATGAGAATCGATTGTTTGTTGCTGCGCTTGGGCATCCGTACGGTCCAAACAAGGAGCGGGGTGTTTATAGAACAATTGATGGAGGAAAATCATGGCAACAAGTTTTGTATATCGATGAAAATACTGGCGCGATCCAGGTAACACTTGATCCTAAAAATGGAAATATCGTTTATGCATCAATGTGGGCAGGTCGGCAGGGTCCGTGGGAAAATGGTGCCTGGAACGGAAAAGAAAGTGGACTATACAAATCTGTCGATGGTGGAACCACCTGGACAAAATTGACAACCGGATTACCCGGAACCGATAAAGGTCTTGGAAGAATTGGTTTTTGTATTGCGCCGTCTGATCCACTGCGACTCTATGCAACGATCGATGCCGGAAGTAACGGTGGCATTTTCAGAAGTGATGATGGAGGTCAAAATTGGTATGTTGTTGCAACCGATAATCGCTATTGGGGGCGTGCGAGTGATTTCGCAGAATTGAAATGCGACCCATTGAATGCAGATATTGTTTACTCAGCAAATATTGCAATGTGGAAAAGCCTTGACGGTGGAAAAACATGGAATGAATTTCGTGGTGCGCCGGGTGGTGATGATTACCATCGCATTTGGATAAATCCTACCAATCCAAAAATAATTTTGCTGGCGAGCGATCAGGGCGCGATCATTACAGTTAACGGAGGCGAATCCTATTCTTCCTGGTATAATCAGCCAACTGCACAATTCTATCATGTAAGTACAGATAATGAATATCCTTATAACGTTTATGGCGGCCAACAAGAAAGTGGCAGTGTCGGCATTGCATCTCGTGGCAATGACGGCCAGATAACATACCGCGAATGGCATCCGGTTGGAGTTGAAGAGTATGGTTATGTTGCGGTCGATCCGTTAGATCATAACATTGTGTACGGCGGAAAGATTACCCGTTTCGATAAACGTACCGGCCAGGTTCAAAACATCGCACCGGAAGCTATTCGCTCAGGTAAATTTAGATTTGTCCGTACAGCACCTGTGCTGTTTTCACCAATCGATCCGAAGACCATTTTCTTTGCAGGTAATGTTCTTTTTAAAACAAGAGATGGCGGAAATAGCTGGGAAACCATCAGCCCGGATCTTACACGCGAAAGTTGGGACATTCCTGAGAGTGTTGGAATTTACACATCTGAAGAAATGAAAAAAATGCCGCGTCGCGGAGTCATTTATACAATTGCACCATCATTTAAAGATCTCAATACAATCTGGGTCGGTACAGACGACGGGCTCATTCAAGTAACAAGGGATGGAGGCAAAACATGGACGAATGTTACCCCGCCATCGATAACGTCATGGAGTAAGATATCGTTGATGGAAGCAAGTCATTTCGATGTGAATACTGCTTATGCAGCTGTCAATAGAATTCGTTGTGATGATATGAAGGCGCATATTTACAAAACAACTGATGGTGGAAAAAGCTGGAAGGAAATTACCACAGGTCTTCCGGATGATCCCATCAACGCAATTCGCGAGGATCCGAAACGTGCAGGTTTATTATATGCAGGTGGCGAACGAGCGGTTTATGTTTCATTTGATGATGGCGATCATTGGCAATCTCTTCGCTTGAATATGCCGGCAACGTCTATCCGGGATTTGGTGATAAAGGATGACGACGTTGTAGTCGGAACGCACGGCCGCAGTTTTTGGATTTTAGATGATATTACCCCGCTGCGTGAACTGACAAAATCAGTTTCTTCATCTTCAGTAATATTTTACAAACCACAGTTAGCAACACGGGTGCGATGGAATATGTATACCGATACCCCGGTACCACAGGAAGAACCTGCTGGCGAAAATCCACCCGATGGCGCGATCATCAATTATTACCTTGCCAGCGATGCAAAAGAGATTACTCTTGAAGTGCGGACGGAAGTCGGTGAATTAATAAGAGCGTTCAGCAACAAAGACTCCACGTCGCGGATACCGTCAATAAATTTTCCGAAATATTGGGTTCGGCCGCAACAGATTTTATCGGGTAAAAGTGGCAGCCATCGTTTTTTGTGGGATTTGCGGTACAAGCCACTGAATGTAATGCCAACCTATCCGATATCAGCAACATTTCAGAATACCCAACCAAACGCCACGGCTCCCTGGGTATTACCGGGAAAGTATTTAGTGACGCTTACAGTGGATGGGAAAAAGACGGTTCAATCGTTGACCGTTCGGTTGGATCCTCGGTTAAAAACAAGTACTTCTGTTCTTAAAAAGCAACATGATCTCTCACTACAGGCTTTTCGTTCGCGGACTGAATTGATGGAATTGGCAGCTCTCGTTGAAAAGAGAAGTACAGAAATGAATGCCTTGGGCTCTACCAATACTGATCTTAAAAAGATCGGAGACGAATTGAGCCAGCTTTTATCAGGACCGGGGGGAATTGCACGTCTGCAGGCTTCTTTTGCAAGTATCTTTAATATACTGGATGGTTCGGAATTTGCACCCACCACTCAGGTTGAGAAAAGCCTGGTCGGGGCGCGATCAGATTTTCAGAAGTTGAAAGACCAATGGAAAACACTGTCGGACAGGAGTAAGAAGTGATGCGGAAATGGTGGTTGAATATTGATTTACAGTAAACTGTGGCGCAATCCCCAACACTGGAAAACTTTATAAAGTTTTTTATCCTTAGACCTTCATTTTTAGCTGTTTATCCATACCTTTGCAAACCCGTAAAAAGGAGGAGCTCATGAATTACCGCAGGAAGTTTGATATCGCCTATGTGGGATTGAAGCCCGGCATTCACGAGTACGAGTACCAAATTGATGATAAGTTCTTTGTTGAATACCAGGAGCAGGATTTTAAAAACTGTGTAGCCTTAGTCAAGTTAACGCTTGACAGGAAGAATGGTTTTATGCTTCTGAAGTTTGAAGTGGGTGGCAAACTTGAACTCGGTTGTGACCGATGTGGCAATTCGCTTCCACTTGACTTGTGGGACGAATTTAATATCGTTGTGAAATTGGTAGACGATCCTGAAGAGATGAATGACCAGGAAGAAGATCCTGATGTATATTATCTTTCTAGAGGTGAAAGTCATTTGAACGTGAGCGATTGGATTTATGAATTCATCAATTTGAGTATCCCGATGCAACGGATGTGTGCACCCGAAGAAATTGGTGGACCTTATTGCAACAAGGAAGTACTTGCAGTGCTGAAACAACTGGACGGCCAAAACAGCCAAACGGAAAACCCGCTTTGGAAAGGATTGGAAAAGTTTAAAGATCTTGACAACTAGGATTTGATTTTTGTAGATAATAAATTTCTAAGTTATGCCTAATCCAAAAAGACGGCACTCACAACAGAGGAGTGCAAAAAGAAGAACGCATTACAAGGCTGTAAAAATTACGCTGAGTAAAGATAGCACGACAGGTGAAACACATGTCCGTCATCGCGCACACGTTAGCGAAGGCAGGCTGTATTACAAAGGAAAAGTGGTAGCTGAACAGTCGCCAGTATAAACTTCCTTTCTAATATAAAGCTGAGCTGCCGGAGATGACAATCTGTTTAGATATGATGGGTGGAGACTATGCGCCGCTTGAAGCGGTGAAAGGTATCCAACTGTATTTATCACAGACAAAGTCGCCGGCATCGTTGTTGTTGACCGGCGATGAGCAACAACTCACTTCGTTGATCAATGCGCATTCTATCGATCCTTCCAGCGTAAGCATCATTCATGCACCACAAGTAATCGGCATGAATGAACATCCCACAAAAGCATTAAAAGAAAAACAACAGTCGTCCATAGCGATTGGTTTTCATCTCCTGGCAACTGGCAAAGCAGATGCATTTATCAGTGCCGGCAATACCGGTGCAATGCTTGTTGGTGCGCTCTTCAGTATCAAAGCAATTGAAGGAGTTTTGCGACCGACAATTTCAACTGTTATACCAAAGGAAAATGGTGGTACGGGTCTTCTTCTTGATGTTGGATTGAATGCAGACTGCAAGCCGGAACATTTAAACCAATTTGCTGTCCTCGGTTCGCTTTATGCGCAACATATTCTTGGTTATGATTCTCCACGAGTGGCATTATTGAACATTGGAGAAGAAGAAGGTAAAGGCAATCTTCTTGCACAAGCCACTTATCCCCTGCTAAAAGAAAATACTGCAATCAATTTTGTAGGCAATATCGAAGGCCGTGATGTTCTTTCCGACGGTGCAGATGTAATGGTCTGCGAAGGTTTCACTGGAAATATTATTCTGAAAATGGCCGAGTCCATTCATACCATTACTGAACGCAAACAAATTAAACACGAATACTTTGATCGTTTCGATTACGAAAATTATGGTGGTACTCCAGTCTTAGGTGTGAGCAAACCAGTGGTAATCGGACATGGTATTTCCCATGCACGCGCATTCAGCAACATGATTGCTCTCGCGGAAAAGATGATCACAGCCGGGCTGATGGAAAAAATGAAAGCAAGCTTTGAAGGAAAGTCCTAATTTCCAGCTTAACCAATGCGCCCAATCTTTCTCTATCTCCAGCAATATCTATCATCATTAAACCGGTCCACTTTCATTTTAACCAGTTTATTGGTTACCGCACTCATTATCATTAACTATACAATCGGAATTGAATCGACCATCAGGCGAAACAATTCATTCGCTATCCGATTCGCCGGCTTCGCTGCCCTGTACGCTTTTGTTTTTGGAAGCGTTTACCTGATCCATTTCAAAACAACAAACCATTTTTTGCACGAAAAGAAAAAATTTGCACTGCTTTTTACAATTGCTGTCGCGAGTTTTGCCTTTAAGATAGCAGCCCCATCCGTTGCCTCATTATTCTTTCCTGCCGTCCATTCACCGTGGCAACGGCTTTGGATTTTGT
>JACMLR010000090.1 GCA_014379515.1 Chitinophagaceae bacterium | reverse complement strand
TTCTTCAAGATTGCGGATAACAGGAATAGAAGCACAAGCAGCCGCTTCATATAAAAGAGAAAGTCCCGTGTCTTTCTGTAATTGCAATAGCTGCGGTAAATGTTCAGCTAACATCTTTTTACTGGCACTAACTACTTTTTTCCCATTCTTTAATGCGGTGGATACAATTTCAAATGCCGGTTCGCTTTCATTTATCACTTCCACAATCACATTGATCTCGGAATCATTCAATAGTACATTTTTATCGGTAGTGAACAATTCGTCTGGCGCGTTTCTTTTTTTGTTTGGATTTTTGATACAGACTTTCTTTATGCTGGCTTTAAGGGAAGGGGTTTGCTGTAAGACCTTATACAATCCCTCACCCACTACACCGAATCCGAATAACCCGATTGTTAATTGTTTATGTGTTTCCATTTTAATCGTTGACAACTTTTAAATGATGAGCTGATCTTTCCTCTATAAATTTTTTCAAAGCCGTTTCAATTTTTTCGTATTCCAGCAAAAAGCCATCGTGACCAAATTCACTGGCGATGCTCAGCAACTCTGCTCCGCGGATTTGCCTCTGCAAAAATTCCTGTTCCATAATAGGATACAACACGTCGGATTGAATGCCAATCACCATCGACTTGGCACTGATGCGCTGCAATGCTTTTTCGACTCCGCCCCTATTATGACCCACGTCGTGACTGTCCATGCTTTGTGTAAGGCGGTAATAACATATGGCATTAAATCTATTCACCAATTTCAATCCCTGGTACCGCTGGTAATTATCGGCTGCATAGGTTACTTCATTGCTCAATGGCACAAATGTTTTATCTCTTGGTTGAGTAATCTCATATCCGTTATAGTGCCGGTATGATAATAAAGCAATGGAACGAGCTACGGCCAGTCCTTTGTGACCTGCATCATTACTACGTTGCAGCCAGGTATTATCCGCCTCAATGGCCATTCGTTGTGATGCATTAAAAGCAATAGCCCACGGCGATAAAATAGCATTCGTTGCGATGGGAACAATAAATTCAAACAGGGATGGTTCTTCAATGGCCCATTCCAGTAATTGCATACCTCCGGTACTTCCGCCTAATGCAATAAAGATTTTATTTAATTGCAGGTGGTTCTTGAGATGCTGATAGGTACGGATGATATCCCGGATAGTAAATACAGGGAAGTCGTGGTAGTAAGGTTCACCCGTATCAGGATTTATACTTATAGGAGAAATACTTCCATAGGGACTGCCCGGCTTGTTCACGCAAATGATAAAATGCTTTGCGGGGTCGAAGAATTTTCCTTCTCCTACCAGGCCGGGCCACCATTCAGCGGGACTGCTGTTGGCGGTCAAAGCATGAAAGATCCATACCACATTATCTTTTCTCGCATTCAACTTACCAAGTGTTGTATAGGTTAAATGAAACTGAGAAAGTGTAATTCCGCTTTCCAATGTGAAGGCCTTATTGTATGTAAAGTTTTGCGTTGACATGCAATTCAGAACGTTTGTAATTTGTAGTCTATGGTTTGTAGTTGCTGCACGATTTCGACTTTTAAGCACACTTGATCGGCCAGAAACTACAAACCACAAACTAAAGACTATTTTTTTCGTGGGAACATCTCATCCCTATTCGCAGCAAGCCACGCAAATGTCGCTGTCATCACTGCATTATGTTTTAAATCCGGTTCAACAGCTTTGTCAAACAGGTCCATGCTTGTGTGGTGCGTGCGTGTTCCGTATTCGATTGGATCCTGAATGAACTGGAAGCCGGGAAGTCCAACGCCATCAAATGACAAGTGATCCGTACCGGAAGTATTTCTGATTGTCAACGTTTGAGCGCC
>JACMLR010000089.1 GCA_014379515.1 Chitinophagaceae bacterium | reverse complement strand
TTTTCGCCTGGCATTATCACAAACTAACTGGGATGTATATACCGAAAAGCTGGTAGCCGTCACCTGTTCTGTTGACGCAGTCATTCCAATGTGGGCATATATGTTGGTTGCTTCTTATCTCCAACCTGTCGCATCCGATGTTGTTTTAGGAAACGTTGAGCATGTTCGCACTGAATTATTCTTACAAAAGTTGCGCACGCTTGACCTTTCAGAATATACCGACAAGCGCGTTGTCGTAAAGGGTTGCGGCGACTTACCAATCGGTGAGCCTGCCTATTTAGAAATAACAAAATTACTGCGGCCAATAGCAAAGAGCATTATGTATGGCGAGCCCTGCAGCACTGTTCCCGTATTCAAACGAAAATAATATCGACTCATGGTCCGCCTCGCAACACCCGCAGATCTCCCTCAACTTTCTCCTCTATTCGACGCCTATAGGGTTTGGTACCACAAAGAATCTGATTTAGCTGGAGCAACAACTTTTCTTAGCGATCGATTACAAAATGCGGAGTCGATAATCTTCGTCCATGAAATCAATAATGAACTAACCGGCTTCACTCAATTGTATCCACAGTTTTCTTCCACAAGAATGAAGCGCAGTTGGCTTTTAAATGATCTGTATGTTACTCCCAAATTTCGCGGCCAGGGGATTTCGAAATTATTACTCAACGCAGGAAAACAACATGCTATCGAAACAAATGCTGCTGGAGTTCTTTTAGAAACCGACAAAACAAACGTAACCGGCAATCAGCTATATCCGTCAGCAGGCTTTCAACTCTACGATCAGTGTAATTTCTACTGGTGGAATAATAACGCATGCTAGCCCATAATTGCAATCATCGAGAGTGCAACCCGCGCAAATTCTTTATTACCTCTTATTGTCGATCCAACTTCTGCTTCATAAGGGGACAGCCCCTTCGTGAATAATTTCCAAGCTATTGAAGGTGGTATAATTAGCGAGGTATAACTATCTGCCCCACTGCCTTCTTTTAATATCCACTTATCTGTCAGTCGAACGAGCTGCCAGCTACCACCAATCTCGGTATCTATTATAATATTCAGACCGCTTCCCTCTTCTGCTTCCGTGTTTCGATAAGTGTGCGGTAGCGCCTGCAACAAAGTTGAAATAAACGGATAGAAGAATTCGCGTGTCATTATTCCGCCCTTACCACAAGCTTCCCGGATCTGTTGTTGGTGATGAAACTTTTCCGTGTACTCGCGTGCGATATGAAACCAGTTTTTAGACACGTCTTCGCCGGCCCATGCAACAGAAAAAATGGCGTCACCGTGCGGATCAAGCTCGGCAAGATGAGCACTATATTGTTGGCCAGTAAGCTCAAGGAGATCTGTCAACACCTTCGGGCTTAAGCGAACACAGGCTTTCACCCAATCAGCGTTCAATCGATTCAAATAACTAACTAAAGATTCGTAAGAATTGATGGGCTGATCCGGTATCAATAAATGTTTATCGCGCGACAGTGACAGGGTTCGCATATTGCCATCCAGCAAATGAGCCGCAATATCTTTAACACTCCACAACTTTGCGAGTGTCGGCCTTTTCCAATCGTCGTCGTCCAACGATCGCAATAACTCAATTAGCTTGTTGTCAAGTTGGGGAATCAGATGAATTGTTTCAATCATACTATATTATTCTTTGTTCGAATTTACATTTTGTTCATTTCGGGTGCCGGAAGCTAACGTAATAATAAGTGGAACATGATCACTGTAGGCGCTCCATTCATCATAACTACCGACTTCTACATTTACAATTCGAGCTCGCAAATCGTTCGATAAAAAGCAATAATCAAGATGATAGGGCTTGTCAAGATGCCGGTACATATAAAGCGTCGGATGCTCTTCTTTCCCCTGCACCTTGGCATGATGAGCATGATAAGCGCTCTTAATTCCCTTCTTATCAAGAAATTCAACAACATGTGAATGATTTCCTTTCCGATACTTTCGGTCCCAAATCGTATTACTATTAAAATCACCCAGGAGAATTGTCTGCTTTTTTCGAATATGTTTTTTATAGACATTGATAGCCTTCCAAACCTGTTCCACATAAGTTCCTTCGGGATCCTTTGGGTTATTTGCCCAAACCGCATACAACGAAAGCTCGAGCCCGTTCCCTACTACAGAAACCGGAACAATGAAACGAAACCGGGAGTCATGTATTCTTCGGCGCTTTAATTTCAATCCTCCATAGGCAAAAATACCCAGTCCTTTATTCGGATTATCTCCATACCAGACAGCACTGCCTGGCACCGGAACTTCATTTGGAAAGACCAACTTCTCCAAACACTCGCACTCTGGTATTACCAGGATATCAGGGTTATAGCGCATCAGCAGTTGCGCTTTTTTTCGAAAGGCCATATTACAATTCCACGTGACGATCGTCATGTTCTTAAACAATTAAAAAAACTGTATCAATTTTTAGTAGTAAGCAAATTACACATCCTGTTCTTCTTTGGGATACTTTACTAACTTGCCTCCTTAGCAATTTTTATGTCACCAGCGATTCAATCTAAACTTCCGAACGTCGGCACTACGATATTCACAGTGATGAGTTCTCTTGCGGCGGAATATAAAGCAATCAATCTTGGCCAGGGTTTTCCCGACTTCAGTATGAATGCCGAACTGATGCGATTGGTAAGCGAGGTTATGCAACAAGGACATAATCAATATGTGCCGATGCAGGGCTATATGCCATTGAGAGAGGCGCTTGCTGAAAAGGCAAATTTTCTTTATGCAGCCGATATCAATCCGGATACCGAAATCACCATTACCCCAGGGGGAACTTATGCGATCTATACTGCTTTCACCACAATCCTTCAGCCCGGTGATGAAGTAATTGTTTTCGAGCCTGCCTACGATAGCTATATTCCAAATATTGAAATAAATGGCGCGATTGCGGTCCGCATTCCCCTTAGCTTTCCAGATTACTCAATCAATTGGGCGAGTGTTCGATTAGGGATAACACCAAGAACAAAAGCAATCATCATCAACTCGCCTCATAACCCAACAGGAGCTGTATTGAGTGAAGATGATATTGAACAATTGCGGACAATTGTACAGGACACGAACATTTTTATCATTAGCGATGAAGTATACGAACACCTGATATTCGATGGCATCGAACATCAAAGCATTCTTCGCTACCCAGACTTATTACAAAGAAGTTTTGTTTGCTTCAGTTTTGGAAAAGTATACAACTGCACTGGCTGGAAATTGGGGTATTGTATCGCTCCTGGAGTATTGATGAAAGAGTTTCGGAAAGTGCACCAGTTTAATTGCTTCTGTTGTCATACTCCTTCACAAGTTGCGCTCGCAACCTTTGTAAAAGAAAAAGACGCCTACTTGTCGCTTTCTGTTTCTATGCAGGAACGACGAGACTATTTCTCAAAACTCATAGCAAATACAAGGTTCGATTTGCTAACAAGTCATGGGAGTTATTTTATTTGTGCGAAGTACAATCGAATAAGCGAAGAAACGGATAAAGATTTTTCCATTCGATTAACGAAGGAGGCGGGGGTTGCAACAATTCCTGTTTCTGCCTTTTATAAAAATGCAGATGATCATAAGGTTATTCGTTTTTGCTTCGCGAAGAAAAAAGAAACGCTCGAGCAAGCAGCCGAGCGCCTGATAAAAATTTAATCCCGGGCGATGATGAGTTATTTCGATGTAGGGTAATGTCGTTTTTTACTTTGAATAAATTTTTGATGAATGATCTCCCCCATCGTTTTGTGATAAACCTTACTTTCTATCCATGAAATAATATCGAGGTATGCAAACGCCCGCGTCTCGTGCCGGCTCTTCTCAAGATGTTTGATCTTATGTAATAATTTTTCCAGCTCAGGCTTCAAACTCGCGGGCGGCAAGCCAAAGGAGTGACGGAGAAATCGAAAAATTTCCTCTTCTGCTACTGTAAGATTTTTCATTCTTGCCATAAAGCGATACACCGATTTCGTGAGCGATTCAATCAGTTCAAAATTTTTCAATTCGTAGTGGCACATCAGGTGCAGCAATCGGGCATAGCATTGCAAATCGATACGGAGATCAAGCGGACCATTGATGATCTTTTGTAGATAGTCGATTGCCTTGTCGTAATTATCACTTCCAAAATAAAGTGTCGCAAATTTATAATTGAAAACAAGGATCCGGTGCCGATCGACGTATAGCGCGTACTCACTCAGGTTTTTTTCAATTCCGGGAATGATCTTTAACCCATCTTTGAATGAACCTTTCATCAGCACCTGGTTAAGCCGCGCACTGTTGATATAGATTGATGTATGTATTCTAAAATTATCGTGCTGGCGTGCTGTTGGCGTCTTTGCAAAAGCTTCGAAACGCTGCAACGTTTTTTCGAACAATTGAAAGTTGCGAAGATCAAAATGTGAATTCAGCAAGTTGTGCATGCCTTTTACATAGTGACCGGTCTCAACAGTAAGCATCTGCGGATCTTCATCGTATAAATCGATCCATTTTTGAGAGTAACGGTAATACATCAGGAAGTCCTGGCGAATAAAAGCATACCAGCAATAGCTTTGGTATAAATACATTTTTTCATAGAAGCCATTAATGGCGCGTGTGTCTGGCAGGTAGTTGCGAAAGAAGGTCTTGATGTCTTTCTCATCTTCGTTATTACGAGCGTGACCATTCAATACATACCAACGGTAAAGTAAGAGAGCAAGGTTGGAAAGTCGTGTTACCCGATCAATATGACTACTTATCTGTAACGCTTCTGCAGCGAGCTCCTCTGTTTTTTCCGTTGAGCTTCGCGTGATATGAAGTGTTTCAATCTTCTTTTCGAGGGAAAGTATTTGAACAAGCGTATTGAACTTTTGATTTGCCCGTGCTAACTCTTTAGCTTTTTCCAAAATTCGAAGCGCCTGGATCTTCAATCCTTTGTTGTAAAGAATCCTTGCTTCGTCCAGGTGCTCACTTAACTGTAGATCTACATTCTCTCCTAGCTTCAATAATCGAAGACTTGCAAGCAACTGTTTGTTTAGATGGGACTTTAAATTGGTGAGCTGCGTTTTTGTAATTCCCTTCATCTTTTTGAGAACTACGGCCTCATCATACTCGATAAGCTTGTCCAGAACATCGAATAGCTGAACGATTTTTAGTTCCTGGTTTGCGCTCGAACGTTTGATATATAGCTTAAAATGCCTCTTTTCCGACTTTTCGAGCGAATGAACCAATTGAAATAATGTATCTGAAAATCGGTTGGCCATAATGACAAAGTTAACCTTAAACAGTTTGCCCTCAATTGGTTGAGGATTAAATTATCGTTTAGCCGTAATGAAATCAATTAGATGTTGATTTTACAATTAAATGGGGCGGGCTTATTTTTACATCAGAATTTTAAATCAAAGGATTTAAAAAACATATGGCAGGCAATCGTTAGAGAAGGCAATCGGGAGAGACCATACAAAAGAGCGGCAAACGCTAAAGACCCAGACTTTATCTTTTTTTCATATGGCAAGCAATCGTTAGAGACCCTTCCGTTTCCACGGAGGGGATTTTTTTTGCAATATATATTTTCTTTCTCACGAACCAAATCTTTTTCTTCCCCTTTTACAGGCACTAAGCACTTCTTCTTAGCCCCACTCCCCGCATCAGCCACAATTAAAATAAAATTTGGAAACCACTTTTTCTTAATCGTATATTTGCGATATAAGATCAAACAAATGGCAGTTGGTCTTTTTTTAAAAGTATACTCATCGTAAAATAACGATAAAGCAAATGGCAATTCACAAGAAAGAAGAATTTACCCAGAAAGAACAAGACCTCGCCGCTTTTGCAAAAGCGCTTAGTCATCCCGCGCGAATTGCCATTCTAAAAGTGCTCGCCGAAAAAAACGAATGCATCTGTGGCGAAATCGTTGAAATACTTCCTTTGGCACAAAGTACAGTGAGCCAGCACCTGAAAGAACTCAAGTCCGCTGGTCTTATAGATGGCAGTATCGATGGTCCCCGAAGCTGTTACTGCATCAATTGGAAAACGTTCGAAAAGTTCAATAACGATTTCACATCTCTTTTTATAAAACTAAAAGAGGCGAACTCAAAATGCTGTTAGTGCCTTCCATCAAACCTAAAACGATAGCAATGAAACGAATTGTATTCGCCATACTCCTTTTGATGATCATTCATGTAAGCAACGCTCAACCTCAGCAGGTAGGTTATCCTTCTATCCGGGGACACTATAAAAAACTTTCATTGCTTGATACCAGTAGGGCGACGGGAAAGCAAAAATTTGATGCTCAATTTTTTACCGTTAAACAGGGAGAGACCATCGTATTAAACTTATACAGTCCCGACTTAAAGGAAGAACTCGAACTGATAGGTAATGGCAGAAAGCGGGTTACTCATTACCTATCCAGCAATGAAATGTTTTCAATTCCAAATCCTCCGGCAAATAGTTCTGCTCAAACCCGGGCCGAGCTGGACTATCTTATCCAATTACAGCAACAGCGAACGGAGGAAGACAAACGCGCATCAGCTTTTTTTGCAAATGTGTATTATCGTACTGGCGTAGTCGCTTCAGATCAGGATTATCGGCGGATGAGGTCGAATCTCTTTCATATTGGGCGTTCGATTGGTACATGGTTTAATGCAGATACTTTGCCCGCCACAGCCACGCTCGTCGCAAATGTTTGGAAAGATGCCGAATACTACATGTGGAAGCACAAAAACTTTTATCTCAGGATCAGACCGTATAAGCTGGAGCCCCGTCTTCAAAATCTCGAAGAGACAAATTGGGCCGCTTATCCAAGTGGTCACGCAATGAACTCTTATGTAAACGCCTTCCTGTTTGCTGAACTGTTGCCCGAGTTTGCTGATTTTTTTGTGAAAGATGCTTACGATATGGCACACAGTCGGGAGATCATCGGAGTTCATTATCCAAGCGATTCCGAAAGCGGGCGACTGCTAGCATTCCAGTTAATTCAAAGGTTAATGAAGAACGAAAAGTTTAAGCGTGACTTTCAATCAGCAAAAAAGGAACTTGATGCTGCAAAAAACACGAAAGGTTTTTAATTTTTAATCAATAAATAGTAAAGCCATGAACACAATCAATCAAAAAGACCTGGGATGTTGCACAGAAGGAGCCGCTTGCTGCAGCGAACTTACTGGCAATCTTTGTTGCTAAGCAAGTAACAGCATCCTACTTGTCATCAGCGCTGCAAAGGATTGACAAGGGATTTTACGGAGGAGAGTCGCCTCTCCTCCGATTTTCTTAACTCACTAACAGTAAATAAATGAGTCAGTCAGAAAACCTTAAAGAAATCGTCAAACAGAAATACGGGGAAATTGCCAATCAGAAAGTTGAAAGCAATGTATCTTCTTGTTGTGGAGCAACAAGCTGCGGCAATGATGGATACACGATTATGTCGGATAAATACGACGGGATTGAAGGATATCAGTCGGAGGCAGATTTGGGTTTGGGATGCGGTCTTCCCACTCAATACGCAAAAATTAACCTGGGCGATACTGTCGTCGATCTTGGAAGTGGCGCAGGAAATGATGTATTCGTTGCACGCACCGCAGTTGGTGCAAATGGTCTGGTAATTGGGATCGACTTTACAGAAAATATGATCAGTAAAGCAAAGGAGAATGCTGCCAGGCTATCTTTTTCCAATGTTAATTTCCGATTGGGTGATATCGAGGATATGCCAATCACCAGCAATTTCGCGAACGTAGTAATAAGCAATTGCGTTCTCAACCTCGTTCCAAATAAGCACAAGGTTTTCAGCGAAATTTATCGTGTACTGAAACCCGGTGGACATTTCTCTATTTCCGATATAGTACTCGAAGGTGAGCTGCCTGAAAAATGGCAGGAGGTCGCAGAAATGTATGCGGGCTGCGTTTCCGGCGCCATTCAACGATCAGAATACCTTTCAATCATTCACGAGGCCGGGTTTGAAAATGTGACTCTTCAAAAAGAAAAAGCCATTACAATTCCTGATGAGATACTAGCCAATTATTTCAATCAACAAGAAATCAACGCGTTCAAAAACAGCAACGCAAAGATTGTAAGCCTAACAATATATGCAGAAAAGCTATCGAAAGACGATCGAAATTGCTGTGCACCCGAAAGCGGTTGTTGTTAATCTGGATTTCGAAACGACACGGAACAGAATTTAAAAGAATAAAATGACAGAACAAGGATTGATCTTACCGGCTTCTGGCTCCGACTACCCGGCAGTCGTTGAGTTGCTGGTAGCACAGCAACTTCCGTTTGAAGACATTGATGTCTCACTCGATCATTTCATGATTGTAAAGCAGAACGATCATTTGATTGCCGTAGGCGCAATTGAACTGCACCAGCCATATGCATTGCTTAGAAGTGTTGCAACGCATCCGCATCATCGCGGGAAAAAGCTGGCAACACGGCTCATTCACCAGTTACTGGCAGAGGCAAAAGGAAACGGCGTCAAATCCGTTTTTCTTCTCACGACAACAGCGCGCGAATTCTTTTTAAATCAGGGATTCTCAGAAATTGATCGCAACAGTTGCCCCGCAGAAATCGCTTCATCTACCGAATTCCAAAGTATTTGTCCTTCATCCGCTATTCTCATGCAAAAAGAAATACTCTAAGTTTGACGCATGGAAATAATTACCTGGCACGAAAAATATGCACCGGCAATCATAGACATCTATCAGCATGGCATTGATACCGGTAATGCAACATTCGAAACGGAAGTGCCTTCCTGGGATAAAATCAATGCAAAATTTCATACACATAGCCGACTCCTTGCGATGGATATGGAAACTGTATTGGGGTGGGCGGCTATTGGTGTCGTTTCGCCACGTGAATGTTATAGCGGCGTTGCCGAAGTAACGATCTACGTTCATAAAAATCACCACGGACAGGGAATTGGCAAACAACTTTTAAAAGCGCTTATTGAACACAGTGAGCAAAACCAAATTTGGACGCTGGTGAGCGTAATTCATGAAGAAAACCGTGCGAGTATTCACCTTCACGACCAATGTGGCTTCCGGCTGATAGGTTACCGCGAGCGAATCGCACAACTCGGCGGCGATTGGAAAACAACGGTCATGATGGAACGCAGGAGCACACTTGTTGGTATATAATAATAAAAGTCAAACGGATCTATTCGACAATAAATAGAATGGTATGAAACAAAAGCTGCTTTTCGTATGTGTAGAAAACAGTAACAGGAGTCAAATGAGCGAAGCATTTGCGCGCATGGCCGGAGCCGATGCATACAGCGCCGGCTCGCGTCCTTCCGGAATCGTCAATCCCAAAGCGATTTACGCGATGAAGGAGCTAGATTATGATCTTGGCGCTCATCAAAGCAAGTCGCTCGAGGAAGTCAGGCAATTCGCGCCATTTGACGTGGTTATAACAATGGGCTGTGGCGATGCGTGTCCATGGATGCCTTCAAAACAATTTGAAGATTGGGTGATCCCTGATCCAAAAGCGATGGAGCCGGCCGAATTCAATAAAGTTCGGGATCTCATCCAAAAAAAAGTGACCGAGCTGATTGCGGCCTTATCTCATTGAAACTATATTCGCAATATGGCAAAAATTGACACAGTTGTATTCGATCTCGGCGGGGTTCTGATCGATTGGAATCCTGACTACGTTTTTAAAACAATATTCAGAAAGGACGACGAACTAAAAAAGTTTTACGAAGAAATTTGTACGGCAGACTGGAACGAGGAACAGGATGCCGGTCGTACAATCCGCGAAGGCACTGACCTTCTTATCAAGCAATTCCCCGATCACGAAGCGAACATTCGCGCTTTCTATGATCGATGGCCCGAAATGCTGGGCGGCCCGATCCATGGAACTGTTGATATTTTTCGCCAACTAAAAAAGAAAAAATACAAAACGTACGCATTGACAAACTGGAGCGCCGAAACATTCCCAATAGCGCTTGATAAATATGTTTTTCTTCATTGGTTTGACGGCCGGCTCGTATCCGGTGAACATAAAACAAGAAAGCCGTTCATTGGTTTTTATGAAACGCTGATAGAGCGTTTCAATATCAATCCATCAAGCGCGGTGTATGTTGATGACAACGCGCGAAACCTGGAACCGGCAAAAAAATTAGGCTTCCATCCAATTCATTTCAAATCTCATGAGCAATTTAAGTCGGAACTTGAGGCTCTTGCTGTTTTGTGATCTTAATTCAAATTGATTATTGCTTAGTTAAATATTTCGGAGGAATTGGATTTTTCGGCGTCTCTGCTTCCCAAAAAATGGAAATCACCCACCATCTTTTTCCATCGAACCAACACTGGAAGCTATTGATTCCGCGCATAAATGGTTTTGCGTCCGCAGCCGTCCGTGTCGATGCATAAGTGCTGAAGACATGAACGATATTTCCATAACGCTCCGTCGTGCGTCCAATTTCCTTCTCGAAAAACCCATCTCTTTCCAGCATTGGACCGCTGCCCCGAATATAATCTTCAACAGATAATACGCGCTTTGCTCCCGAACCGTCCGGCCTCGTACCAGTTGATATCAAGCTCGCTTCAGCAATAAACAGTGTTCGCATGCGATCCCAGTTTCTCTTCTCACCAGCGGCTCCGGAAATAACATCATAGACCGCTGCAATGATTCCATCCAACGAATTGACGTCCGCAGCGACTGCAGGAATACTGTCCGTCCAAACGGGATTTACTTTCGAATTATAAGCAGATGCAGGCAGCATCCAAATGATTAATAATGAGCAAATCAAAATATTTTTCATCTTTGTTTTTGCCTAAGCTACTGATTACGCCGTTTTGTTTGAACCCGTTCATACAAAACCCCCGAATTCGGGGAGGCTTCAATGGCTTATCTAAATCTTAACACCATAACGGTTATCTTTTGCGTTATACTCTTAGGGAGGACAATTTATGAAGCACAAACTTTTACCTTTTTTAGTAGTCATCAGTATTCTTGGATCTTGCGGATCGTCAAAAAAATTCCAGGCATCTTTTACGGAAGACAAGCCGCTTTTCCAGGCAATTAATGAATTGAATAAGCGTCCTGGTAGCACAAAAGCGCAAGCCGACCTCAAGGTTTTGTACAATAACTCCATAGAACGCCATGAAGAGGCAATTGCAGTTTACAAAACGAGCGTCGATGAAAACAAATGGGACATGGTATTGCGCGAACTCAACGCCCTTCAATATATCTATACCAGTTTGCAGGCAACCCCAGGGAGCTTCTCGATTGTAAAACCTAAGAATTATTTACGTGATGTAGAGGATGTGAAACAATTGGCGGCAGAAGACTATTACGCCCGCGCGCAACAATTGATGGAACATGACGATCGCCAAAGTTCACTAGAGGCATGGCACTTATTCAAACGATCGAATGAATACGTAAGCGGATATAAAGACGTTGCAAAACAAATTCGCGATTCTTATGAACGAAGTATAATCAACGTGGTCATTAACCCTATCGAAGACGACAACATCTTTTTTTCAAACGGTTCCTGGAATACCGCGGATGTCCGGTACCGGCCCGAAGATTACCAGGAACAATTGATCCGTGAATTAGGTGGTAAAGCGGCGACCTATACACCAGCACGTTTTTTCAATGAACGCGATGCCCGTCGCGAAAGACTGCCCGTCGATCTCGATGTAAGTATGAGATGGCGTAGCATTCGACCAATTCAATCAGCCCCACGACAATACACAAGAAAAGTTTCAAAAAGCGTTGAGCAGGGAAAAGATTCAACCGGCAAACCAGCCTATCAAACAGTTTACGCGACACTCAACATCTCTGAAAACAATTACCGGGTGCAGGGAGATTTTGAATATCGTATCGTAAACAGAGAGAGTAAGAATGCCGTGGATAATGGAACGCTTAACAATGAAATTTCCTGGGCTGATAACTCTGCAACATATACGGGTGATTCCCGCGCATTGAGCGCGTCGGATTGGACTATGGTGAATAACCGGGGAGGGTTCAACCAACCATCACGCTCCGAAGTGATGAATAGCCTGATGAAAAAAATCTTCCCAGATCTAAAGCGACGAATTCAAAACGCAATACAGTAATCCCCTTTGAGTATTTAAAAGGTAGCAATTACTCGTTTGTTGTCGTAAGTAAGGAAACCGACTGTTGTTTTCGACTTGTTACTTGTAAAGAATGTTTACCAGTCTTAAAAGTATCCGCAGAAACTTCAGTTGTTAGTGTTGACGATCCGCGCTTGCTGACATAGTAACCTTCAAAAATATTTTTGTTTTTTGTTTCGAATGAATTGTTTGAAAGCGGTAGCTGTTTCCATTGACCCGATTCCAGTTCAACATAAAAACTGATATCATCAAAATTGAACCTGCCATTTCCATTAACAGCAGTATAAAACCAAAGCCGGGTTGCTTTATCATCTACGCTACCTGCAACGGTATAGATTATCCAATCTTGTTCGTTGCGGGTTTCAACCGTAAAATCACTTGATATAAATTCTTCGCGTCCGGCACCAACATTGATACCATGCACCCGGACTTTTGAAAGTGTATCGTAAGGATTTGCTTTGACGGCAATTTCGTATCGGAAGTTTTTTCCTTTGAAGTCTTTTACAGGAACTTCTTTAACGAAATAAAATTCTTCAGCGTAATAGTACCAATGAGATTGAGAATAGCTTGAGAAGCTGGCACATGCCAGTAGGAAAAAAAGAATTGCTTTTTTCATGGGGGTTGGATTTAACCTTTACCCAAAACGACAAAAAAGTAAAAATGTTGCAAAATGAAAGCCACTAGCTTAGGACTTGATAAGTGATGAAACTCATGAGATAAGCAAGTCCGGTCATATAGATAAGCTGGATAATAGGCCATTTCCAGCTCCGGGTTTCGCGTTTTACAATGGCCAGCGTACTCATGCACTGCATCGCGAAAACATAAAAGATCATCAGCGAGAGGCCAGAAGCAAGTGTGTAAACTTTAGAGCCGTCAGGTCTTATAGAGGAACCCATCTTTTGAGTAAGCGTTGCCTCCTGTGCGTTATCGCCGCCCTCTACGCTGTACAGTGTCGCCATCGTTCCAACAAACACCTCGCGGGCCGCAAAAGAAGTGATTAGCGCAATCCCAATTTTCCAATCGAAACCAAGCGGTTTGATGACTGGTTCAATACTTTTCCCCATAATGCCGGCATAGGAGTTTTGCAATAATTCAGCATTTCGCTCCGTGGTCAAGGCGGCTTTCTGCGACGGGTTTTGTTGAATCTGTTGCGCATATTTCAGTTCAACCCTTTCCATTCGATCACCCGGTCCAAAACTACTGAGCGCCCAAAGCACCAAACTAATGATCATGATAATCTTCCCTGCGTCAATAACAAATATTTTCGCTTTATTAACCATCGTTACAACTACATTCTTCCAACGCGGAGAACGATAAATCGGAAGTTCGAGGATGAAAAAGCTTTTTTCTTTTATATTGATGAACCACTTCGCTATATAAGAAACGAGCAGCGCCATTAGCAACCCAAGCAAGTAAAGGCCCATCATCACCAGGCCACGCTGGCTTAGTATACCAATAAAATATTTTTGCGGGATGACAAGCGAAATAAGAATTGTGTAAACTGGTAACCGGGCACTACAACTCATCAACGGAGTAATAAGAATTGTCAACAACCGCTCTTTCTTGTTTTCAATACTGCGTGCACTCATGATAGCGGGAACTGCGCATGCAAACCCACTGATCATCGGCATAACGCTTTTCCCATTGAGTCCAACTTTTCGCATTAGCTTATCGCTTAGAAAACTGATGCGCGCCATATAGCCAGTGTCTTCCAGAATGGTAATAAGCCCAAACAGAATCATGATCTGCGGTACGAAGACCAGAATACCCCCGAGACCAGCCACAATTCCATTGACCAATAAATTTGTGAGCCAACTGGTAGGAAGCGTGTCGTTGAGGAATGAACTCGTTTTAGCGAAGCCCCATTCGATGAAGTTCATTGGATACTCAGCTAACCAAAAAATGCTTTGGAACAAAAGGAAAAGCACGGCAAGCAAAATGAGATAACCCCATCGACGATGGAGTAAAACATCATCCAGTTTATCCGTATAAAGCTTCTTTTGCATTGGCGATGGTTCAGACACCGACTGCTTCATGATCGTTCCGATCCGATGGTAACGCTGAAGAATTTCTTCAGCCTGAACCTTGGTATGATTGAATTTATGTTCCGCCTCGATGCTTTCAATTTTCCCCTGCGTAGTTGAATCGAGAGCAAACGACTCGTGATTGATCAGGTAGTGGATTGCCTTATAATCGCTGAGATGAGGGAATAATTTTTTGACACTGCCGATCGCTTGCGTTGCAAGCGCATGATTATCGATGAAGTCGCGCAAGGGCGCCTTGTATAATTCATTCGCGGTCTGTTCAATTGCTTTTTTTAGTGGTTGAATGCCTTTACCTCTTCGGGGATTCACTGCAATAACCGGGACACCGAGTTCTCGTTCAAGCTCAACAGCATCGATAACGAGTTCTTTTTGCTTTGCGAGGTCCATCATGGAAAGGGCCAAAACGACAGGCACTTTCAAATCGATGATTTGAGATGCGAAAAGAAGATTTCGCTTTAAATTACTGGCGTCGGCGACGAGGACGATAATGTCTGGGGCTGGACCACCATCCTGTTGCATTAAAACCCGGTAGGCCACCCATTCATCTTCACGGCGGGGGTATAGGCTGTACGTTCCAGGCAGATCGAATATGGTAGCCGAAATCTTATCAGAAATAACCGTTGAACCAGTTTTTTTATCGACTGTAACCCCGGGGAAATTGCCGACTTTTTGGTTAAGCCCGGTTAAAGCATTAAAGAGCGAACTTTTGCCGCTGTTCGGATTGCCAACCAATGCTATATTTAAATGTCTTTCAGCCACAAACGGCGAAAATACTGAATAACAAAGGGTCGCCCTTACGAGATGGGTAAATATGTGGCGCAAGGCGGAAGAAGAAAGCCCTGAATTGAATTCAAGAATTAAGAATTCAGAATAAAGGAGACAGAATCATGGCTGCAGAAAATTCCGACGGTTTCCCTGGAGTTGATCAAATTCGCAGCAACCACTTTCGGTTTCATTAAAAATGTAATGGGTCAGGTAGGGAGGATGATCCGACACTAGAATCTTAAATCCCGGTTTGATCTTAAAATCAGGATCATGCTTAAATAGGACAAGTTTGCAACAAAATGGACCAGCTGCTTGTGATTAGCATCGCGTGGTAAGGATTCTGTCTTCTTTATTCTGAATTCTGAGTTCTTCAGCTTGTTCCCGCAGCCCGACTTTCCGCCATTCCCAGTATCTTCGCCCCCCAAAATGACCACGAATGTTTAACAAAAGAGTGAAGATAAAAGAGCTACTGAATTCTGAACCGCTCGAACAGGAAGCTATTGTAATGGGATGGGTGCGCACGTTTCGAAACAACCAGTTCATTGCATTGAACGATGGATCAACGAATAGCAATCTCCAGGTGGTATTGGAGCTTGGAAAGTTTGAAGACGAGCTTTTAAAAAGAATAACAACATCTGCATCAATAAAGGTGATTGGTACCGTCATCCCCTCACTCGGGAAAGGCCAGAAGCTTGAATTGAAAGCGAATCGACTCGAAATTTTGGGAGATAGCGACGCTGAGAAATATCCGCTTCAACCGAAAAAACACAGCCTTGAATTTCTTCGCGAGATTGCACATCTCCGCTTCAGGACAAACACCTTCGGCTCTGTGTTTCGTGTTCGTCACGCACTGGCTTTCGCAATTCATCGCTTCTTCAATGAGAAAGGTTTCGTATACATGCATACACCAATCATAACGGCAAGTGATGCGGAAGGCGCTGGTGAAATGTTTAAGGTTACCACATTGCCGTTTGATGAAACGCCAAGGCAGGAAGATGGTAGCATAAATTTCAAAGAAGATTTTTTCGGCCGCGCTACAAACCTGACAGTTAGCGGACAACTCGAAGGAGAATTGGCAGCAACTGCCTTCGGTGATGTTTATACATTCGGTCCCACCTTCCGGGCAGAAAATTCCAATACAGCAAGACATCTTGCGGAATTTTGGATGATCGAACCCGAGATGGCTTTTTATGATTTGGAAGATAATATGAACCTCGCAGAAGAGTTCATTCGATATATTATCCGGTACGCAATGGATAACAATCGTGACGATCTTGAATTTTTAGCTCAACGGTTGGCAGAGGAAGAAAAGCAGTTGCCGCAAGACAAGCGCTCGGAATTAGGACTGATCGAGAAACTCGAGTTTGTATTGAACAACGACTTTCAGCGACTAACCTACACCGAAGCAATTGACATTTTACGTGAGAGCAATCACAATAAGAAAAAGAAATTCCAATATCCGATAACAGGATGGGGTATGGATTTACAGAGTGAGCATGAACGTTATTTGGTAGAAAAACATTTCAAGAAGCCTGTGATCCTTTCGAATTACCCAAAAGAGATTAAGGCGTTTTACATGCGTCAGAACGACGACGGAAAAACAGTGGCTGCAATGGATATTTTGGCACCAGGCATTGGTGAAATCGTTGGAGGCTCACAACGTGAAGAGCGGCTCGACAGGTTGGAGCAACGAATGAAAGAAATGCATATTCCCACAGAAGAGTTGTGGTGGTATCTAGATACCCGACGATTCGGAACAGTACCGCATGCTGG
>JACMLR010000088.1 GCA_014379515.1 Chitinophagaceae bacterium | reverse complement strand
GAAAGCGAAGAAGTGGATTTGAATGATAAAATAAAAAAAGTGCTGGAAGATCTGGAACTCGATATTCGCCAAACAAACGCCGTTGTTCATATTGATAATCTTCCAGTGATCAAAGGACATCGTCGCCAGTTGCAACAGTTGTTTCAAAACTTAATCAGCAACGCCATCAAATACCGGAAAACCAACACAAACCCGGAGCTTTTCATCTCCAGCAAGAAAGTTCCATGGTCTGATACACCAGTATTTTTGGAGAACACCGA
The DNA here is from genome assembly GCA_014379515.1 of Chitinophagaceae bacterium. Taxonomy (GTDB): domain Bacteria; phylum Bacteroidota; class Bacteroidia; order Chitinophagales; family Chitinophagaceae; genus Endoryza. Next base: position 8,283 of record JACMLR010000088.1, on the reverse strand, counting down.
TTTGACTACCGAGTTTTACGCAATCTCTGTCGCCGACAACGGCATCGGCTTCGAACAACAGCACTCCGAGAAAATCTTCAAAATGTTCCAGCGATTGCATGGAAAGTCGGAATACAGCGGCACCGGCGTTGGTTTATCCATCGCCAAAAAAGTTGCTGAAAATCACGGAGGAGCCATCATTGCGGAAAGTACAGTCGGTGTTGGCTCACGATTCACCTTTTATCTCCCGGTCGAGTAAATACTTCAATCTCCCCAAACAACATCCCAACCTGTTGACTTCACGCTTCAATTTGCACATTACGTTTCTTGTATTTGCCTTCATTCGCCACATTCGCGTCCCCCTCCCGCACTCATTGCTCCGTACATAAACCCAACCCGACGCACCTAAGAATTCGCACATTCGCAAATTCGGTATTCGCACATGCTTATTCCCTCGAATTCGTCTGTTTAGGTGATGACCTTTCTGCTTAAAAACCGATGTAGTAAATAAGGGCGGATGGGAAGCGCATTGTACCATAACAAGTTTGATTTCCGACGAAGACGTTCAGGTGAATTTAATTATCTTGGGGTTAGTTGAACTTACATGACCCAAACCTTTACTCTACATCCCGGCTATCCGGATAATTGGATATCTAAACTAAAGGCAAATGATGATGCGACGCTGCGTGAACTCTACACAGCAAGTTTTCCGCGTGTAGAAATGTATGTGCTTAACAATAACGGCACAAGCGACGACGCCAAAGATATTTACCAGGAAGCATTCATTGCCGTGTGGCGGAATATACAGCTTGATAAAGTTGAATTGACGGGCGCAGATAGTCTGCAAGGGTATTTGTTTCGTGTAGCCCAATATAAGTGGCTTGATCAACTGCGAAGCAGTAAGCGTAAGAAAACCAATACACTTACTTCTCTTGAAATTACGGATGATGCACCGGATCTAGTTGACAGCGGCGATGAGGAATACATTCAAAGCGTTCAGGAGAATTACCTTAAAATGGGTGAGCCTTGCAAAGATGTATTATATCGCTTCTATTTTTTAAAACAGAGTTTGCGGGACATTGCTTCTTTTTTCTCCTGGACAGAAGCAACTGCAAAAAATAACAAGTATCGCTGTCTCCAACGCCTTCGGGAATTGGTGATACCAAAAAATAATCGTCCTTGAAATATACTGGTAACATATCTGCAGACGAGCTTCAACGAATTGAACGATTCCTTACTGGTGAAATGCCAGAAGAGGAAGCCGCAGCATTCAAAGCCGAACTTACAACCAACGCTGACCTCGAATTGAAAACCTCAGAGCTGCGCATGCTGCTGTTGGGCATCAATGAATCGGTACTGAAAGATCGTTTGCCTCTTTATCATACGGCCGTCCCTACTCCACATGCAGGCCGTCATATATTTCCAATGGCCAAGAAATGGTTGGTGGCTGCAAGCATTGCTTTACTGGCAGTTGTCGCGATTTGGTTTTTTGTTTCGAAATCTGATTCTTCGAAATCACTGTATAGCAGGTACTATCAACCCGATCCCGGTTTACCTACTGTCATGAGTTCGACAGGAGATTATGCATTCGAAAAAGCGATGGTAGAATATAAAAATCACGAGTACGACAAAGCATTACAGGGTTGGAATACACTTCTAAAAACAAGGTCTGAAAATGATACACTGCGTTACTTTATCGGTGCTGCATACCTGGCGAAAAATGATGATCAACAGGCAATCAAATATCTGGGATCATCGGCTGCCGATACCAGTAGTGGATTTTATGGAGAGGCGAATTGGTACCTGGGGCTGATTTATTTGAAACAGGGAGAAAAATTGAAGGCTGCTGAATTCATAAAAAATTCAAACCACACGAATCGTGAAGCGGTATTAAAAGCAATCCATCAACAATAATGGTTAGAAAATTATTATTCGTCGGCTTCACGCTACTCTTCCTGATTTTCCTTCTAAGCAATTTTGCTCAAACAACGTCAGGGAACAACCGCGAAATAAAGAATGCACTCGACTCCCACGATTACAAAAAGGCCGACAGCCTGTTGAATGCAACGATAAGCCATTTTTTAGCTGATGGTAATCTCGATACGATTCCTTCTTATTTACCATTGATCGGCCGCCTGGCAAAAGAAGTTTCGGGACCGGATAAAGCAGCGAGCAACATTTTTGCCCAAATCAAAATACTTGAAACAAGAAAGGCAAGTGCGATCCTGTTGATGAATTCATACCGAATAGCAGCAGATTATTTTTCTGAAATTGGCCAGCATCAATATAGTTACCAGGCAAGTGCGGATGCATTAAAAAATGCAAGGAAACAATTTGCCGAAACGGATCTCGAAATTGCGCGCTGTGAATACAATCTCGGAGCTTCAGCCATTCGCTCCGGGAATTCGAGTGCATCGGGTGAGCATCACCGCCATGCTATGGCTATTCGCGAAGCAAATAAAAAAACAGACCCAGAAGACCTGTTCCTTTCCTTGAATGCGATGGGTGCAGCATACTGGAATGAATCAAAGTATGATAGCGCTAAAATATACTATGACAAAGCACTGACAACATTAAAACTGCTGCCGGAAAATAGTTTGAATAAGTTTGTACGACCTGCAAGTATTTACAATAACCTGGCAGCGATTTATAGTTCAGATGGGAAAGTTTCAGATGCAATCAAAGCAATGGAAACAACTATTTCTAACTACCAGCAATTTCTTGCAATCAATGAACCGCACCCGAAAAAGCAATCATCCATGCAAGCGCTGTTCGAGGCAATTGACAATCTTGCTGGCGTTTACAGAGAGGTTGGTGATTACGGCAAAGCAGGCGAACTACTTCACTATTCGTACAAGCAAAAATTAACCAGGCTCGATTCCAGTCATTCCGGCATTTTCATTTCAGAAATCTTGCTGGGGCAACATTATAATTCTATTCGCGAGTACGATACAGCAATTCATTACCTGACCATGGGGATAAGCAAACTTGAAAAAGTTGGCGGCTATGGTTTTTGGGCGGGTGATGCATATTATAATCTTGCGATGATCCACTATAATATTCATGATAAGAAGAAGGCTGGCGAGTATTACGCCATCAGCGAGAAAATATATGAAGATGCGTACCAGGGACAATACGATAATATTTATCTTGGATTTCTTCGAACAGCATCGCAATACTATGCCTGGAACAATCAAACGCAAAAAGCACTTGACCGTGCAGAAAGGGCATACAGTTACCTGCTGAAAACCGCGGGAAGCAAAAGCATTCAGACATATTACCAACTTCTCAATATTGCCGAGATACATTTTATCGCAAAAAATTACGCGAAAGCCATAATCAGCAGTCGAGATGCAGTACGTATCGTTAACGAAAAGTTGAAAGACGGAAACACAGCACTCGACTCTGCGCGAATCGACATTTTTAAACCGAAAGCCATTTTAATCGATTGCAAAGCGCAATACGAACTAAGGCCGGAAAGAGACACAGCTTTTCTGAAAGCTATCTCAGCGCAACTTCAAGAAGGGTTGGACGTTTTAGAGAGAAGAAAGGTTTTGATTGATGATCCAGCAAGTCTCAATATCCTCATAGCTGATCATGTTCCATTAATAGAGTTTGCAAAAAAAATCGAGCTTGAACTATATCAAACGAACGGAGTGGCCGCGCATTTTGATCGCTTCATCAATCTTCATGAATCTGCATTGTACAATCGCATAAGAAGTCGGCTCGACAAAGAAGAAGCGATTCGTTTCTCGCGGGTTCCCGATTCAGTGCAGCAACAGGAATCGAAATTGAAAGCTGCGATTCCAGCCTCGTTGCAGGGCGAAAAGCAAGACGGTGATATTATGCAGGATTATGTTCTCGCAGTGAAGGCCTGGAATAACCATTTGCAAATGGTAAGGAAAAATTATCCTGCTTATTATAACATGCGCTACGCAAGTATCGTGCGTACACTGCCGGAATTACGCGCATCGATTCCCAATGGCAGTACTCTCGTTCGATATTTTTTTTGCGATTCGTTGCTTGTTGCTCTTGTAGCTGATAAAACGCAACAAAAAATCATTCAGCTCGACCATCGCGATTTGCAATCAACCATACACACCGTGTTGACCAACACAACGAATGAGAAGAAACAACTACCCGCGCTTCATGAACTTTATCAACGGCTATGGAAACCTCTGGCTCCTTTCATTACCAATAAAAAAGTAATGATTGTACCTGATGGCGTTTTGTACAACCTGAGTTTTGATATGCTTGCAGTTTCTGCAGTCAGTAGTTACAAGGAACTTGCCTCAAAAAGTTTGTTAGCGCAATACAGTTTTTCTTATCACTATAGCTTGTTCATGTTGGGTGCTGGTAGAGATTCGCTGGACGCAAATCGGAATTATGTCGCATTTGCGCCAGGCTTTTCCGACCAGGTAAAAGATAAATATCTCGCAGCCCACCAAAAAGATTCGTTGAATCTTGACTATCGGTATTTACAATTGCTGCCACAGCCGAACACACATGAGCTGACGAAAAATCTTCAGCAGTTGATTGGCGGCGATGTATTTCTCGACGATCGATCGACCGGTAAATCATTTATTGAAAATGCGGGCGGTCACAAAATTATTCATATCGGCACCCACGCCCGATTCGACAATGTTAACCCTGAACAGTCTGGCCTCATCTTCGCCAAAAACAATATTGAGAAAAAGGAAGACAACGAGGTGCTACTAACGCAGATATATAACTGTGACATGCAATCGGAGCTGACCTTATTAACCGCATGTGAATCCGGCAAACTTGGTTACCAGGATGGTGAAGGAATGGTGTCACTCGCGCATGCATTTAATTATGCAGGCAGCAAACACATTCTCACAGCACTATGGAAAATAGATGAAGAGTCAAGCAGCCGCATCACTCGATTTTTTGTACAAAATCTAAAGGAAGGTCAACCAACAGACGAAGCATTACAAAATGCAAAACTTCGTTACTTGCGCGAAGCTGAAGGAAGATTGAAAGCTCCCGCGTATTGGGCCGGACTTGTTATGATTGGCGAACCGGTTACAATCAATTTGGATAGTCCTGCAAATTATTGGTATTGGATAGCCGCCATCATTGCAATCATTGGAATTGTCCTCGCTATACGGAAGAAGCGAAAATAGAATTGGTCGGCAATGTTACTATTGCGTTTCAATAAAATTATGGCTTTGCATTCCTAACTTCCTTAGCCCAGCCATCCTTTAATGTTACTGTACGATTGAACACCATTTTGCTGGATTTCGATTCGCGGTCGAGACAATAATATCCTTTCCGCAAGAATTGAAAGCGGTCCGTTGCGGACGCGTCGCGGATGATTGGTTCAGCATAACCTGTAACTACATTTAAACTATTTGGGTTGATATACTCTTTGAAATCGCCTTCTTCATCGGTAGGATCTTCGACCCGAAACAACCGATCGTATTCCCGCACTTCCACTTCCACTGCGTCCGCCGCATTTACCCAATGAAATGTACCCTGTACTTTCACTCCTGAAACATCTTCACCACTTTTACTATTGGATAGATAAGTACAATGCAATTCTTTTATCGAGCCATCTGAAGTTTTTATTACTTCATCGCACTGTATAATATAAGCACTCTTTAATCGAACCTTGTTACCCGGAGACAATCGAAAAAATTTCTTCGGTGGATTTTCAAGAAAGTCATCTCGTTCAATATACAATTCGCGACTGAAAGGAAGGTCGCGGGTTCCGCCATTTGGATCCTCGGGGTTGTTATCGGTCGACAATAGCTCTCCATCTTTATCGTAATTCGTTAACACGATCTTGATCGGATCAAACACCACCATTCGGCGCAATGCAATTTTATTGAGGTGCTCGCGCAAACAAAATTCGAGCAGGCTCACATCAATCATATTTTCCCGCTTGGCGATGCCGATACGGTCACAGAAATCGCGGATGCTTTCGGGCGTATAGCCACGTCGGCGGAGGCCGCTGATCGTCGGCATACGCGGGTCATCCCAACCGTTTACATGCTTCTCGTTTACAAGCTGGAGCAGTTTACGTTTACTCGTGACCGTATAATTTATATTCCGGCGAGCGAATTCATATTGATGAGATGGATAAATTTCCAGCTTTTCAATAAGCCAGTCGTACAACTCGCGATGCGGAACAAATTCAAGCGTACAAATGGAGTGTGTAACGGCTTCTATCGAATCACTTTGACCGTGAGCGAAATCATACATTGGGTATATGCACCATTTATTGCCAGTACGATGATGATGGGCGTGTTTGATGCGATAAAGAATTGGATCGCGCATTAGCATATTGATATGCGCCATATCAATTTTCACCCGCAGCGTTTTGCTACCATCTGGAAAAACTCCTTCTTTCATTCCGATGAAGAGGCGCAGATTTTCTTCAACCGATCGGCTCCGGAATGGGCTGTCTTTACCCGGTTCGGTTGGAGTTCCTTTTAGCGCAGCCATTTCTTCGCTTGTGCTATCGTCGACGTACGCCAAATCCTTATTTATTAGGAGTAACGCATATTCATATAATGTATCAAAGTAATCGCTCGCATACCGCTCGTGTTCCCATTTAAATCCCAGCCACTGAACATCTTCCTTAATGCTGTCTACATATTCCGTTTCTTCCGTAACTGGATTCGTATCGTCGAATCGAAGATTCGTATAGCCGGGATACTTCAATGTCAGTCCGAAATTGAGACAGATGCTACTTGCATGGCCAATATGGAGATAACCATTTGGCTCCGGGGGAAACCGCGTGATAATCTGTTTATACTTGCCTTCTTTAAGATCGTTCTCAATGATTTCTTCAAGAAAATTTAAACTCTTTTCTTCTGACATATATTATTGAAATAGTGGGGAATAGATAAAAAAACGATTTCAAAGATAGGCATTATAGGTCAAGCTGCAGTACTACCGAGAGTTACAGGAATGCCATTCAGCGTGACATGAACTAAGGATGAATCGGGATAGAGAGTTAAAGGCGTACGATGATTCCCTGCCGCGCGTTGACTACCGCACCCGTTTGAACAGTGAGTCGACGGCAAATCGCTGGTGCATCGATCACGCAGCCATGTGGTGATCCTTTTGCAATGATCACATCGGTACATTCTTCCGGCACGGCTCCCCCACTCCAGTTCATTGGGTTGTGCCAGGAACTGTCAACCGATCCCACCCAATAGGTGTTAGGCTGGTTTTGTATGCGAACGAAATATCGGCTGGCATCTTTTGTAATGATCCTTGATACGTGGCCACAACCAGGATATACAAAACTGACACGGAACTGGCCTTTTACGGTTTCGAATTCCGGCGCAATGAAAACACCGTCACTAAGTGTGACCGTCTGCGCAGAAACAGTTGTGTCATCGAGTGGCGTAATTGTGACTTCCCCATCATTTATTCCATCAGCAATCCCAAAAATACCGCGCCCACCGCTGGCAATTAACGTTCGTTCAACAGTATCTCTTAATAAACCGTCGGGTGATTCAGTACTTGCGATGACGGTTATTTTACCATTATAACTTGATGGGACATTTGATATCACCGATATCCAACCGAGACTGGACGCAAAGCCAGTACCCGAAGCGATAGTGATATTTGAATAATTAATCAACTCCCACGACAACGGAACTCCTACTTGCGGAATTTCGTTTCCATTTGCTTCGCGATAAAAATGATCAATTGTAAATTGATTGATTCGCTGAAAAAGCTTGAATCCATTCTGAGGTTTGGTGTTGAGCAAAAATTGTTTGTTGTACCAAATTGCATTTGGCAATCCTTCAACAACCGGTTTGATTCGCGCAAAAATAGCTCGAAGGCTGGCTTCATTCGGCGGAACTAACGGATTATTTTGCATGCGGAAATACAGCGAATCATTAAACCGTTTGAAAAAATTATTGTCTTCGATATAAGGCTTCGCCCAGAGATAGGACCCCACCTGGTATCGTAAAAACAATAATGATGGATTTACGTACACGCTGCCACCAGGAGCGGCAATGTTGGGACGATTGAATCCTTCGTAGAAATAGTCAAAGTCGGACGAATGATTCTCATCATATGGATGCAAATATTCTGGTAGATCATTAAACACTGCCACTTCGATGGCTCGCGTCATTGCTTCCTCGTACGTACTTATTGTCATTAACCAATCGTCATGGAACGCATGAATAATTTCATGACAGAAAATGTCTGCCACAGGATCGTGCAAAACCATTTCGTTGAGGCTTGGAAAATACAAACCACCATAATCGATCGATGTATCTTTTCTGATATTCACATCGATTGAAAAAAAAGGAG
>JACMLR010000087.1 GCA_014379515.1 Chitinophagaceae bacterium | reverse complement strand
CCCGTATTAATTAATGCACTCAAAGAACTCAAAACTGAGTTGTCCGAAACAAAGAGAGAACTCGCAGAACTAAAGAAACAAGTGAACAGGAAATAGTTTAAGCTTATTAACCCAAGAATCCAATCAAATGAAAAAATCAACCCGCCTGCTTGCTGGACTTTTAATGCTTTCGACTGCCACCTCTGCTCAACTGGGTATTGGAACAACTACACCGAATTCAACACTCGATGTCAGAGGTTCTTTCGCGGCAAACTATCGTAGCACTACCATTTCCACAACAATCCTTGCAACTGATCACACTATTGTGTTTACGGGCACGAGCGCTGTAACCTATACACTACCACTAGCGACAGGCATTGCTGGCCGGGTTTACTGGATCAAAAACGCAAGTACATCTGTAACTACACCCGTGCTCACCATTGCCACCCAATCCAGCCAAACCATTGATGGTAACTCAAGTTGGACCCTGGATGAACCAAACGAAACGATTCGTATCGTAAGCGATGGCGCAAATTGGTACATACTCAACCAGGATGTAGTGGTTCCGAAAACAGCAACAACGGGCGGTGCCTGGCTTCAAGGCGGTAACCGGGTAAACAGTATCAAATCCATTGGCACAACCACGAACTTTCATCTTCCTTTCATAACTAATAATGCCGAGCGAATGCGCCTGACCACAACGGGTTTCCTAGGTCTGGGTTCAACTGCGCCCCTCGGTCGATTACATGTAATCACCGAAAACTCAGAGCCCGGCGATGATTATATTTTCGACGATTATGGCGCCGGCACTTCGCAGGGGTTTTTCATGACTAAATCACGTGGCACGATCGCATCACCACTAAATCTTGCCCTCAATGATCCGATCGGAATGATTCGCTTCATTCCAAGATATAATGGAGCATTGACTCTTACGTCGGGATTTACCTCCCTGGAGGCAACCTACCGTGGTAATGGAACAACAGGTCTTTCCGATTTTCGGTTTTTCACAAGCGGCACAGAGAAGATGAGAATAACGGAAACGGGAAACGTTGGTATTGGAAGTTCAACTTTCACTACAGCAAATCCTGAGAAACTGTTGGTAGACGCAGGCACAACCGGTTCGTATAACGTTATCAGCGGTCGGGGAAATATCAACAACTACTTGCAGTTGAATATTCAGAATCGTTCTGATGGTACGAGCGCCAGTTCTGATGTTGTTGCTTCTGCAAATAACGGTACTGAATCAGCGTTTTTTATCGATATGGGGATTAATTCCAACGGATATAGCAATACATCGTTGCCCATCCTTGACGGCGCTAACACCGCATATTTGTATGCAACCGGCAGGAATTTCTTTATTGGGAATGGTTCAGCCGGTCGCGACCTGATCCTTTTTACAAACGGTTTCGATAATATCGATGAGAAGATGCGCATCCTCAGCACCGGAAATGTCGGAATTGGTGTAACTGCACCGGCCGATAAACTTTCTGTTGCAGGCATCGTTGCTCCAACAGCCGACAACTTATATTCTCTCGGAAAATCCACTGCACGCTGGACCGCAGTTTGGGCCGCAAACGGAACGATTCAAACTTCAGACGCACGTCTTAAAACAAACATTCTCCCGCTTCAATACGGATTGAAAGAAATTCTTTTATTGAACCCGGTAAGTTATAACTGGATAAATGGTGCAAAGGAAAACAAGATCGGGCTGATAGCACAGGATGTAAAGAAATTGATACCTGAAGTAGTAAGTGGAGATGAAAGTACTGAATTGCTTGGGATGAATTATGCCGAGTTAGTACCTGTGTTGATCAATGCAGTGAAAGAACAACAGGGCCAGATCGATTCAATGATGAAGCAGGTAAAAGCTATCGAAGAATCGAAAGGAACAAAAAAGAAGAACTAACCCGCTAAATCCCCGTACCATGAAAAAATTTATTCACCTCGCTTTCTTTTCATTGACCGTAATTGGTGCAAATGCACAAACCGGCATTGGAACTGCATCACCGACATCCGACCTGCACGTTGCAGGAGCGGTTGCGATGAATATACGGAGCGTTACTACCTCTGCAATTTTGGATGCAAACGACCAGGTTATTTTATATACGGGAACAACAGCAGCGAACATTACACTACCAGATGCAATTGGTTGCGACGGCCGGATATATTGGGTAAAGAATGCGAGTGTAACTGCACCTACGCCAGTTACTACTATACTTACTAGTTCTTCTCAACTAGTCGGCGGAAACAGCTCATGGATCCTCGATGAACCAAATGAGGTCGTCAGGCTGGTAAGTGATGGTGCGAATTGGCAGGTGTTTAGCCAGAACGCAATAGTTTCAAAAACATCGACCGTCGGTTCTGCCTGGTTACAGGGCGGTAATAAACTCAAATCTGCAAAAGCATTCGGTGCGGTTTCGGATTACGGCTTCACGTTTCTAGCGAACAACACAGCAGCGATGCAATTGACCAATGCAGGATGGCTTGGTTTAGGTACATTATCACCCGCGGGTCATATTCACAGTGTAACAGACAATGACGATAACGGAAACGACTATTATTTTGATGACTACGGAACAGCTGTACAGGGAATTTTCGTACGTAAATCGAGAGGTTCCGTACTGATACCAAGCGACCTTCAAAATAACGACCTCATAGGCCAACAATGGTTTGCTCCGCGTTTCAATAATGCTCTTGTCAATAACAGCGGCTCTGGTGTTGAAGCGTACTACACCGGGAATGGAACAAATATCAGCTCTGACCTTCGTTTTACAACATCATCAATTGAGCAACTTCGCGTTCATCAAACTGGTTATGTTGGTATCGGAACAACAGCATTTAATGCAACCAACTCTGAGCGACTACTCGTCGACGCCGGGAACACCTCGTCTTATAATGTTATTAGCGGGAAGGGTGAAATCGATAACTATCTTCAGTTAAACATTAGGAACTCCAATGCCGGTACAATCGCCAGTTCGGATATCGTAGCAACAGCTAATAACGGAACTGAAAGTGTAAACTATATCGACATGGGGATCAACTCAAGTGGCTATACAAGTACACTCATTCCCATTCTTGATGGCCCGAATGAAGCATACTTTTTTGCTGTAGGAGGCGATATGAAAATCGGTAATGCTGCACCTGGTTTTGATCTCGGGTTATTCAATGGAGGTTATACACTAGCCAGCGAACGCATCCGGATTACCAGTGGGGGAAATGTCGGTATCGGTACGAGTACCCCGCAGGATAAACTTTCTGTTGCGGGAATTACTGCGCCATCTGTGACAAATACGTATTCAATAGGAACAAGTGCGAACCGGTGGAGCGAAGTATGGACAGCCAACGGTGCTATTCAAACGTCTGACGCCCGTCTCAAAAACAATATTCACCCCATTTCTTACGGAATAGCTACTCTTCTGCAATTACAACCGGTGAGTTACCGTTGGATAAAAGATGGTAGTAAGTCAAAAATCGGTCTTATCGCGCAGCAGGTGCGAAGCCTGATACCGGAAGTAGTGAAAGGAGATGAAAGTACAGAGGCACTTGGAATGAATTATGCCGAACTCGTGCCCGTTTTGATAAAAACCATCCAGGAACAACAGCAACAACTGAGCTTGTTAAAAGCAAGGCTCGAAATGCTCAAAAATCAATAATCGAACCCATGATCAACTTTAAAAATATTGAAATGAAAAAAGTGAAATTGTTTATAACAGCAATATTACTTGTTCAAACAGCTGCTGTCACTGCCCAGGTCGATTTGCAAAATACCGGGATCTTGTTCGTTACCGGCTCAAGCGATATTGTGTACGTAAACGGTGGACTGACAAATACCAGTACAGCCGCACTTACAAACAACGGAAGTTTTTATGTAAGAAATAATCTGTCGAATGCACAAGTTTCAATGGCTATTGGAACGGGAACGCTGTACCTGACTGGTAGCGTCGCGCAATCGGTAGGTGGCACACAGCCGTTTCGCACGTTCAACCTGAATACAAACAATGGTAGCGGTATAACGCTGAACGCTAACCTGAGTGTGAGTGGGGCTCATACATTTGTGAATGGAATTATCGCGAGTTCTGTTACGCCAAATTATCTTGTATACGAAGCTGGATCTTCGCATTCAGGATCTGCGGATAACCGTCACGTTAGCGGCTGGGTGAAGAAACATGGTAATACCAATTTCACTTTCCCGGTGGGTAACGGAACGTATTTAAGAAATGCAGCACTTAGTAATTTATCAGCTTTATCAGAATTCAATTGCAAATACTTAGCTCCAACACCGAATCCAACAAACGTTGCAGCTCCTATTTTACTTGTTGATAATAACGAATACTGGGATATTCCGAGAATAAGTGGTGGCACCGCGCAAGTAACCCTCAACTGGGATAACAGTAAAGTGTCGTTTCCGCCCTTCGTGTTGGCCGAAATCCGCGTCGTCAGCTATACGGCCGGGTTATGGACCACCCGCGGTGGTAGTGCAACTGGTAACATCGCCACTACGGGAAGCCTTACGTCGGCAATTACCAACGATTTTGGTTTCCTGACGTTCGGAAGTACAGACTGGTTTGTTCCAGTCAAATTCCTTGGGTTTACTGCACAACGTAGAAATAATTATTCGCAGCTCGATTGGAGTACTACAAAAGAATTTAACGCGGATCGATTTGATGTTGAAAGAAGCGACGACGGGTTGAATTTCAGAAAGATCGGAGTAACGACAGCAAACAACAGCGCAGGCGTAAACGCATATCAGTACAACGACCATCTGCCATTAAATGGAACTGCATGGTACAGAATTAAAAGTATCGATAAAAACGGTCAACAAAGTTATTCAATCATTGCTTTGGTAACTGATCGGGTAGCAAGAGACGCGGGTCTGTATGTGGTCAATAATCCTGTTCGCCGATCAATTTTCGTCTCTGCAACAGGCAACTATATAGGTACATATGAATACTCGATTGTAAATGCTGCCGGCCAATTGATGCAGAAAGGTTCAATGCAAGCTAACGGTGGAATCTCAACGATTCAATTAACAGCAACTGTTGCACCAGGTGTTTACATTCTTGATCTGAAAAATAGTACACATCGACTGACTGAAAGAATAGTGGTTCAATAATTTCGAATATCCAAACGTATTGCAATCAATACAATTATGAAAAACCGATTGATGCTCTGTGCCATCTTGTTTCTTGCACAGCATTCATTTGCGCAAGTCGGCATCGGAACGACAACGCCTAACTCTATGTTGGATGTTCGAGGTGCGATGTCACTTAGTTATCGGTCCTTCACATCAGATATTCAAATCGGCAACGAGGATAATACGATCGTCTTTACGGGTAACACAGATGCTGTAGCAACACTTCCTGATGCCAGCACTTGCCCTGGGAGGATGTATCGAATCAAAAATGCAAGTACAGCGAATGTAACCGCTGTATTAATTGTAGGCACATCACTGAATCAACCAATTGATGGATCGCCGAACGGCTGGAAACTCGACCACCTGAACGAAGCGATTACTATTGTTAGTAACGGATCGGGCTGGTACATTGCCGCACAACATGCACCATTTGCGTCTCCTGCATCCCTCGTCAACGATGGCTGGGCGCTTGATGGAAATTCATTGAGCGGTGAAAAAAAGTTTGGGACCATCTCAACTCACGCAATACCTTTTATTACAGACAATATAGAGCGGATGCGCTTGACCAGTACTGGTCGTTTGGGTATCGGAACTACAAACCCGATGACTGAGCTGCAGATCTTTGCAAGCCCGGTTGCGTCAGGCATCGTTAACACCTATGTGAAAGGATTGACCATCACTGGAAATGGTAGCTATGGTTTTGGCGGCCCTGGCTTTTACCTTGAGAATACGGATAACCCAACAAACAAAAAGTTATTCAAAGTAAACTATACTGCCAATGGCGGTGCTGATGGGTATATCAATTTCCAATCAGTAAGCGACAATGGCTCGAGCAACGTAAACGCAAACATTCTTGCGGTGATGCACAGTGGTAGAATTGGTATCGGTACAGCCATCTTTAGCAACAGCAATCCGGAAAAGCTGCTTGTTGACGCTGGACCAACCACATCGTACAACCTCATTAGCGGTAAGGGGATAATTAACGACCAACTTCAAATAAATATTCAGAATCATAGTAGTGGTCCATCAGCGGGTTCAGCTGTGGCCGCCCTGGCCAACAACGCGGATGAAACATCCAACTTTATAAGGATGGGTATTAACTCGAATGGTTACAACAGTTCAAATTTATTTGGCGGCGGAAACACAACGTATCTATATGGCACCGGTGGTGATATGGTGGTTGGCAATGCTAGCACAAACAAACAATTGCTATTCTTCACTGGTGGCATCACAGCAAGTAATGAAATTATGCGGTTGAACAGCTCAGGTATTCAACCCGGGGCCGATAATACTTTTGCACTTGGTAAAAATGGTTTGCGTTGGAGTGAGATATGGTCTGTAAATGGAGTCATTCAAACTTCCGACGCTCGATTGAAAACAAATATCCAGGATCTCCCTTACGGTCTTAAAGAAGTGGTGCAAATGCGACCAGTTAGTTATAATTGGAAGGACAAGTCATCTTCATCCAAAATCGGGTTGATTGCCCAGGAAGTAAAGAAAATTGTGCCCGAAGTTGTAACTGGTAATGAAAATGTTGAATCGTTAGGAATGAATTATGCAGAGCTTGTTCCTGTGCTTATCAATGCTATTAAAGAATTGAAGGCCGAAGTCGATGAACTTAAGAAAAAGCTTGATACGAAAGCCACCGCAAAACCAACGAAGCAGTAAGCCTCCCGGCCATGCATCCACCATCGTAAGCATCCCTTAACCCTCATTGTTGTTACAAAAGAAGCCCTGACGTATAAGCCAGGGCGATTCAATTTATTATATAAGAACATCGCGTAGCGATGACTTGTGATTAAATACCGAGATTGGATTTCATTCGTCCAAAGAATCCTTTTTTGGTTGGATGATGCGTAATTCCTTTTTCTGCAGCGATCCGATCGATTGTAGTGCGGAGAAGTTCAAGCGTTATTTTCGATTTAACGATATAGTCGAACGCTCCGTACTTTAATGCATCTACTGCAACCTCAACGCTTTCCTGACCTGAGATGAAAACGACAGCAACATCTTTATCTGATGTACGAATTGATTGAAGTACATCGATACCGTTCATTTCTTCCATGTTATAGTCGAGGAAAATAATATCGGGACGTTCGCTGATCTTGTTTAAGCAATCCTGCCCGCCGTTATAGCAAGAGATATCATTATAACCGAGCTTGATCAAAAACTGCTGGTAAAGATTGAGGCAAAATGCATCATCGTCAACCAGGAATATTTTGAAATCTTTACGAGCGCTCATAGGAATGAATTTAGTTTTGTAGTTTGTTTCTCACGAAACTGTATCGTATCAAAACGAGCATAAGTGGACCATATTGCTTGTAGCTAATCAATTATAGCCTGATACGCGCATACACTTATCCAAAATCAGGAAATCCTTTATATTCGAAATGGAAAAAGTAACCCGAGTTTGGAGTGATAAAGACTGTTTAAGGAAATCGCCTATTTCTTGCCTTCAAGTTTATCAGTATAGGCAAGCGACCCAAGCCTGAAGCGCAAAGGGATCTTTGTCTTTTTTTCAAAATTGAATTCAGCACGACAAAAGAAAGCAAGGTTCGAAGTGTAGAAGTCGGCTCGTAATGGCTTTACAGGAAGCGGCAGCTCATTCGGGCTTTTCAAACTAAACGGAACAGGGGATGAACTGTAATGGAATGCTGACCCCAAAATGGACTTACCATTTAATGACTGAATGCGGATTCTGCTACCGGCGGTAATAAATGAGGTCTGACCCAACAATTCGTTGGAACCCAATAAAAAAAATACAACAAGAAAATTATAAAATCGTTGCACGTAGCGCTTTATATTTGTACGTAAATTACGGCCTGATTTTTGTGGTTCCGCGCCACTTTAAAAAATGCGGGTTCGTAAAGGTAGTGGCTAAAACCCGTAGAAAAATATGGCATTAAGTCAAGGTTTACAGCAAAAACTTCTCCAGAAGTTATCTCCTCAGCAGATTCAATTAATGAAGCTGCTGCAAGTACCTACGGCAAATCTTGAAGAACGGATTAAAGAGGAGATGGAAGAAAACCCCGCGCTTGAGCTTTCCGAGGATAATCACGATGATGAATTTAATACTGAACTAAAAGATGAGTTTGAGACTCCGGCTGATGAGGATCATGAAAAAGATGGTGGTGAAGATGAGTACGAAAATATTGATATAAGTGAGTATGTAAGTGAAGGCGATGATGACATTGCTGACTATAAACTTCGCGATGATAATTACCCTGAAGCAGATGAGGGTAAGGTTAGTCCGCACCGTATGGAAACTTCCTTCCATGAACATATGCTTGAGCAGCTAGGACTGATAAAAATGGAAGACAAGCAACGTAAGATTGCCGAACAAATCGTGGGAAGTATTGATGACGATGGTTATTTGCGTCGCGGAACGTCGGCGATTGTCGACGACCTCGCCTTCCGTCAAAATATTGATAGTTCCGATGAAGAGGTAGAGGCACTCATCCAACTCGTTCAGCAGTTTGATCCACCGGGAATCGCTGCGCGCGATCTCCAGGAATGTCTTTTACTGCAGTTGAACCGACACAAGGCGCAGGGAAAAGAAGTGGAGAAGGCGATTGAAGCAATCGAGAATTACTTTGATGAGTTTACAAAAAAGCATTACGAAAAGATACAGCGCGGATTAGGAATTGATGATGAGGGGTTGAAAGATGTTATTAACCAGATCATCCGCCTGAATCCAAAACCAGGCGGTAACCATGCCGATGTAAATAAAGCGGAGAGTTACGTGGTGCCTGATTTCTTCATCTATAATAACGGTGGTAAACTCGAGCTGACACTCAATTCCAGGAATGCTCCCGACTTACGAATCAGCGGGGGCTATCGTGATATGTTGAAGGAGTATGATCGTGGTACAAAGAAAGACAAGCGACAAAAAGAGGCGGTTTTGTTTATCAAACAGAAAATTGATGCAGCCAAATGGTTTATTGATGCGATCAAACAACGTCAGCATACATTGTCGAGTGTTATGGAAACGATCATGGAATATCAACGTGAATTTTTTATGACGGGTGATGAAACAACGCTTCGCCCGATGATCTTAAAAGATATAGCTGAAAGAACGAACCTGGATATATCAACTGTTAGCCGGGTTGCAAATAGCAAATTTGTACAAACTGAATTTGGCACCTATCGGCTCAAGTTTTTCTTTAGCGAATCGCTAAGTACAGAAAGCGGAGAAGAAGTTTCCACCCGTGAAGTGAAGAAAATTTTAAGTGATCTTATTGCTGCAGAAAGCAAGCGGAAACCATTGAGCGATGAACGCCTCACAGAACTTCTGCAAGAAAAAGGTTATAACATTGCACGTCGCACAGTAGCTAAATACCGCGAACAGCTTAATATACCGGTGGCGCGCCTTCGTAAAGAATTATAATGATGGAAGAAATTATAGTGGATGATACGGGTGAACTTGTAGAACGCGAAAAGCAATCGCCTTTCGTTGAAACACTGGCGCAAATCGTATCTTATGTTTTTCATCCATTGTTTATTACAACATACGTTACGGCATTTCTTCTTTATATACATCCGTATGTGTTTGCGGGTTTCGATCCGTCACTGAAACTGTTTCGATTATTTTCCATTTTACTTAATACGACGTTCATCCCTGGCTTTGCTGTATTCCTGATGTGGCGCTTGCGACTGATTGACTCAATGCACCTGAAAACAACAAGGGAAAGAATTATCCCATATGCTGCTGCCATCATCTTTTATTTTTGGGCGTGGCTGGTTTTCAAACGACTTCCCGACTCACCTGCGATATTCGTTCAATTTTTGCAGGGAAGTTTTTTTGGCGTCTGCGGTGCCTGGATTATTAATATCAATAGTAAAGTGAGCATGCATACTACTGCAATGGGTGGCCTTGTTACTTTCTTTATTATATTTTCAATGACTGACGATGATGCAAGTGGCCTTTATCTTTCATTGGCAATACTCATAGCGGGCCTTGTTGCAAGTGCAAGACTCATCGTATCAGATCATACACGTTTCCAAATTGTACAGGGTGTTATTGTCGGCGCACTCGCACAGCTCGTTGCCTGGTGGCTTTAAAAGGTAGATGTCGAATATCCATACACTACAATTGACAATTGCAACCATAGCAACAATTTAATTTTACGTTTGAAAGATTGATATTATTATATAGGTGTAACCTTTAAGATGCATCTAAGAACAATGCCTTTTGCTGGTAACGCAATAAAAAAAACGTAGATATCCCCTTGCATAATCATCAGATTGATAATAAATTTAACCCAGAAGCCGTTTAATCCAGACGACCGTTTATCCGAAAAACCCTAGTAATGCGCCCATTTAAATCCGTATCCCGCACAGGTATATTTTGCCTGTTATTCTCAGCTCCCGTGTTAATGTCCGGTACCCGGCCCAACGAAGCTGACGTAATTTTAGCAGCGAATTCCGCAAAATTTTCAACCTCTAGTATTGTAAACGAAAAGCAATCCATCCTGGATGAAGCACATGTTTTATACGATAGTATGAAATTGAAACGCGTTGGTTTAACACGAACTGCTTTTGAATTTGCATGGCAGGGGTACAAGCATTTGATTGAAACGCGTAAAATCTATAAGAAAGAAGTTTTATCTATTTGCGATTTCAGTCAGTCATCAAAGCGGAAACGACTTTACATCATCGATGTAGCATCAATGAAAGTATTAGTCAACACGTATGTAGCACATGGCCGCCGCTCTGGTGGCGAATATGCAAAATCATTTTCTAATAATCCCGACTCACACAAAAGTAGTTTAGGCTTTTTTGTTACACGCAAAACATATTACGGTGGGCACGGCCTGGCACTAACGATCGACGGATTGGAAGATGGTATTAACAACAATGCAGATCAACGAAAAATCGTTGTGCACGGCTCTGAGTATGTTGGTGCAAATTTTCTTCGTTCCAATAAATTTAATGGAAGAAGCTTCGGTTGCCCTGCAGTTCCTGCGAAAGAAACTCAAAAAGTAATTAACACAATAAAAGATGGTTCTTGTCTATTTATCTATCACCCATCGAAAAATTATATCACAAAATCGAAGATACTTAACGACTAGGTTGGACGTAAAACTTCAGATGGTTTGAAGGCGAAAAGGCTCAATTTAGGTTCGTACCCTATGATTGGGCTTTTCTTTTTTCATTAAAAAAATGTGCAAACAGTTAATCACCATTTGCACATTTTAATTTCAGTTGCAGAAAACTATACAACTACTTTTTTCCATTTCCCTTTTTTAAAAATGATGTAGGCCCAAATCGCGATTGCGGTTTCTGCAACTGGTATAGCAATAAATGCACCGGTTGGTCCCATGTCTAACACCTTGCATAGAACATAAGCCAATGGAATTTGGAATAACCAAAAGCAAATGAAATTAATCCATGTCGGAGTTTTAGTATCTCCGGAACCATTCAAAGCTTGTATCATCACCATCCCAATTCCATAAAAAATGTAACCGGTACCAATTATTTGTAATGCTAATGCACCAACTTCCTGTACGGCAACATCATTCGTGAATATGCGGATGATCGGTTTTGAAAATAACACAAACAAAAGCATTACGAATGCCATGAAGATGCCGTTATACTTCGCCGCCAGCAAAACACTTTGCTCTGCACGACCTGGTTCCTTTGCGCCTAGGTTTTGACCGACAAGCGTTGCCGCTGCATTGCTTAATCCCCATGCTGGTAATATAAAGAACACCACATTTCGCATTGCAACCTGGTACCCCGCTGATGCAACTGTGCCCCCGGTATCAGAAACAATCCATGTTAGAACAATCCAACTTCCGGAGGCAATTAAAAATTGCAATGTTGCAGGAGAAGCAATAGAGATCAGATTTCGAATGATTACTGAGTTAACGCGTAGGTGCCGCGCTTTCAAGTGAATTACGCTTTTACCACTGAAAAGATGGAAGCATTGATATAACACTCCAATCCCTCGTCCTATGGTGGTAGCAATAGCCGCACCCGTTAATCCCATCCCTTCCCATGAACCAATACCATAAATGAAAATTGGGCAAAGAACGATGTTAATGATGCTTGCTAACCATAAACTTCTCATCGCCATAGCAGCATCGCCTGCTCCACGGAAAATACCGTTGATCAGGAAGATGAGAATGATAACGACACTTCCACCAAGCATTATTCGTGTGAATGCTGTGCCTTCCCTGATTACATCCGGTGCTGCACCCATCAATCGTAAAATATCCGGAGCAAAGATGACACCCGCTACGCTAATAACGACGGTGCAAATAATCGCAACAACAAGCGATTGTACACCAGCGTGGGCAGCTGCTTCGGGATCTTTTTCACCAATACGGCGGGCAACCATTGCCGTTGCTGCCGTACTTAATCCTATTGCGATTGAGTACACAATTGAAATTACAGATTCGGTAAGCCCAACCGTTGCTACTGCGTTTTTACTGTTGGGTAGGTGACCGACAAAATACATATCGACAATTGCAAAAACACTCTCGAGACTTAATTCGAGAATCATCGGGATTGCAAGCAGAACAATCGCTTTACGGATGCTGCCCTTCGTGTAATCATGATCGCTGCCCTTGAGGGCTTGCTTGATCAATGAGAAATAATATGAAAATTTATTAGTTGAACTGGTCGTTTGATTCGACATGACTGAATTAGATTTATAATTGAAAACTAAGTTGTTCCACTCTAAAAAAAAGAGATCAAGGAACAAAAATGACGAGACGATTGCGCTTGTTAGGCGAAAATTCGAGTATCCGACGTGATGATTATGAGTACCATGAAATTGCGGTATTAACTGAAAAAATAATATAATGGAAAGACTGCAACCAAGAGGATGCCGCAGCAAAAGTGTTGATAGATGACAGGTTCTTTATTATTGGGAGCGAACCTTAGCAGAGAATCATAATTCCAAAATTGAGGAACGAAGATTGCATATTTTTTTTACGCGGAGAAATAATTTTGTGTGAGCTGTAGAAATTTTTTGAGCGACCGACTTAAAATGGTTACAGAATCACTCAGGCGTTGGAGAGGAGAAATTGCAATTTATCAACTTCGTAAGTTTAAAATATTTTAAGATGTATGATCTGATCGGTGATATTCATGGCCATTCCGTTCCCTTAAAAACATTGTTACAAACAATGGATTATATACCTATCAATGGAATTTGGCGACATGAAAATCGCAAAGCCGTTTTTGTTGGCGATTATATTGATCGTGGCCCCGCGATTCGGGAGGTTCTATCGATTGTGCGAGGAATGGTCGACAATGGACACGCACTCGCGTTGCTGGGAAACCACGAATACAACGCGCTTGGCTATGCGTTTCAACTTCCAAATGGACAGTTCTTACGATCACACAACGCAGTTCATACCAAACAACATCAGGCTACGCTTGATCAATTTCGTAGCTATCAACAAGAATGGAAAAGTTATCTCGATTGGTTTGCTACACTTCCCCTTTTCGCAGAATTGAATGGCATTCGAGCAGTTCATGCATGTTGGGACGATGATCATATCCAATGGTTGAAGGATACCGGTAATACAACAATGAACACCAACTTGTTACTTGCATCTTTCGAACGAGGCAATATTGCAACTACAATTATTGAAGAAACGTTGAAAGGAAAAGAGTTTAATATTCCTGAGAAGTATTCATGGCACGATAAAGATGGCCATCCGCGTAACTCGAACCGCCTTCGTTGGTGGATCAATCCTGATGCAGTTGCTTACGGCGATTTTCTTTTCAATTGTCCGCCTGAACTTCGGGATCAACCCGTGAACCAGGGTTTAAGCATGTCTGTATACCCAGCGGATGCGCCACCCGTTTTCTTTGGCCACTACTGGATGGAAGATAAATTTCCTGTTATACAATCAGTTAATGTAATCTGCCTCGATTATAGTGTAGCGAAAGGTGGTCATCTCGTTGCCTATCGCTGGTACGGCGAACCAAAACTCAATTCCAAAAATTTTGTGACTATACCTGGCGGTTGATCTCAATCTAATAATTGACCGCATTCAGATACAATTCGATAAACATGTCTACCGATATTGCATGATCATTCTTGGGTGCGGCATTTTATACCAAGAAATAATCTTCGACTGGTTGTGTCACTGTAACACTTAGTAAAAAATTCTTCAACCGCACCCATTACCTCTGCAGATGGATGCGGATGAAGAACCTCAATACAAGCGGCGGATAAAAATTGATTAGTTGCGTCGAAAGCATGGTTGGTTTGCTCGTGTAAAAATAAATGCAAATTCAATTATGCATCCGGCAACTGCGTCTGCCGATTATTATTTGCTTTTCTTCTGAGTTTTATTTTTTTTGTCTTTTGAATTGTGAGTGACGTCGTCACCCTTGGTCTGCTGCTCTTCATTTTCGCGACTGTCTAAATTGTCTTTATTTTCTGCGCGCTTTTTATTTGCGTTGAATTTTGTATTCTGATTTGGCGTTTGGCTTTGTGTTGTATTCTTCATCGTTTGTTTCTTGTAACTCCAAAATTATCGTGCCACTGAGCCAGGCGTTACTGTTTCGACTGGTTGAGTGCCTCTGTCGCCATGATGAGCAATACCCGCATCAATCCAAGCTTAAGATTCTTGAAATTGCTGCTGTTTGTTTGGACTGCGATTGTCATACGGCTATTCGGGAAATGCAGCAGCTCAGTCATATAACCAGGGAAAAAGCCGCTATGACCGTAGGCGGTGCCCAGGGAAGTTGGTCGAATAATTACGCCTTGCGCATATTTAGTATCGCGACCCAATTTTGCGGCAACGGGTAGAGCTAGCAACAGCGTGGTATCGATTACCTGCCCACCGTACAAATAGTGGCCCCATGTGGCAAGGTCACTGGTTGTTGAATAAATACCACCGCCAGTCCATTCAAATTGCGGGTTAATGATGAATAGGCCATCCTCTCCAACAACTTTCTCCTTTCCGCCAAATTCATTTTCGGGTCCGGCATAACCTTGCGATAGACCTGGTAACCGTCGCCTATCCGACGGAAATGTGTTGGATAATTCCCATTTATCGAGCAGTTGCTGTTTGACGAGCCTATAAAATGTTTTTCCTGTTACAGCCTCGATGATCATCCCGAGTAGAATATAATTGGTGTCGGAATACTCCCAACCTTTTCCCGCCTCGAACGATGCTTTTTGTTCGAGAATATAATTCAACAGTTCGGCGGGTTTCCATTCTTTATCTGGCTGGGCTGTTAGATCTTTCAAAAAATTCGGGTTGAATTCATACCGCATCACACCACTCGTGTGGTTCATTAGCATTTGAATTGTAATGTCTGCGGCATTTGGAATTTTATCAAACCATGGGTAGGAGCCGAGATACATTGATACTTTATCGTCGAGTGAAATCTTTTTTCGTTTAATGAGATCGATCGCAATTGCAGAAGCATAGGTTTTTCCTACGCTCCCTTGCATGAATCGATCGGTAGTTTTCAAAACAAGATTTTCTTCTATATCGTTGAAACCCGATACTAATGGAAGAACTGGTTTGTTATCGATTATTATGGCAACGCTTAGTCCTGGAAAATTACCTGCCTGTCGAAGTGAATCCAATTTTCTTTGAAGTACGGATTGCTGTGCCGATGCAATCAAGCATTGCAAGATCAATAAACCAGCTACAACAAATTTCATGGAAGCAATTTTCATTAAATTGAGCTTTCTATATGAACCCACAAAATCTCATTGATAAACGGTGCATTACATGATGTCCAAAGCAGGCGTGCATGCGCATTTTTCGAAACTGGTATCGCTGAAGATCGATCAGTTAAAAAACCAGCTGAGTGATTTGTCCGCAAGCACTGCAAATGAAACGAAGAGTACTGCCGGTGACAAATATGAAACTGGCCGCGCGATGTTACAGATTGAACAGGACAATGTGAGAACGCAACTTCAGCAAGTGTTGGAACAAAAAGCAGCCCTGGATACTATCGGTATTGATAAAAAGTCAATTATAATTGAGCGAGGATCACTTATCCTTACGAACAATGGCTGGTTCTTTTTGAGTATTGCACTAGGTAAACAACTGATTGATGCTGTGTCAGTAACTGCTATCTCACCTCAATCACCCTTAGGTAGTAAAATGATAGGTTTAAAAGTTAGCGATCGTTTTCAGTTGAATCAAAAAGACTACCAGATAGAAGGATTGATGTAAATAAATATAAAAGGCGGCCGTTTCCAGCCGCCTTTTGAGAAAGGACCTTTAATTGACAACGATCTCTTTTCGATTTGCTTGCACTCCCTCAATCATTGGCAGACTCACTTGCAAAACACCATCCACATACGCAGCAGTAATGTTTTGTTTGTCGATTTGCTCATCTAAATTGAAAGATCTCTTGAAACCACCTCGGCTGTATTCCCGCAATACCCATTCCGGGCGCGGAAACCCTTCGGGGGGCGAGTAAGAAACGGTGAGTTCGCTTCCCTCAACATTTAAATGAAAATGCTCTTTGATTCGACCTGGCGCAAATAAAAGCAGTTCAAAACTTTTTTCAGTTTTGTAAATGTTGACTGCTGCGCGTTCCATTGAACGGTAAAACAGATTTCTGTTTCCGTAGTTGCCTTTTGCGGCTTGTTTGTAATACATAGTTCACAATTTTTAGTGAATAAAAAAACGATCACTAAGTATTGCGAAAAAACATGCCGCTGGCATTAATTGCTTTTTTTGACAGCGAATCACGCGCATAACTATTACTCCGCTGCCACAACGGCTAATTTTGTATGATCTGAATTGACAGATAGACGGGAAATTCCTTTAAAGCCCAAAGCCACAGTTAATTCAATCGGCCTCCAATCGTTTTTTGAGCGTGTATCTAAGTAGAAAAATTGAAGACCGTCGCTTGAGAGTATCAAATAGTTATTCAACCATACGATGTCCTCGCGGCCGGGTATGCATTGGGCAATTGTGGTAATTTGATTTGAAGCGGGATTAAATTTCTTAATCAACCATTCATCTTTCGACAACTTGTGAATGAAGCTGAATTCATTTGTTCCGGGAATCCGATGTAACGACCTGCCAGGATTTTTTACCAGTACAGTATCGTGACGAGTGTGCAGATTATAATGATGCAGCGCGTTTCCCGCAGAATCTTCTAAAACAAAAAGTAGCAGGCTCGATTCATTGATCCAAACATGATAACCAACTTTAAGTTCATTGATTAGTACGGTTGCTTCTTTCTTTCCATGGATCGGATATTTTCCAAGATCCTGTTGGCCATTGTCCCGTTGAATAATGCAGGAAAGAAACAAGCCATCCGGCGTTTGAGTCGGAGAGTACTCACGTTCTGGTGTTTTTGTAATCGCTGATACCTTATTCGTTAGATAATTAAACTGCATGATCTCACTACGTCCGCTATCATTAAAAGACGAATAAAATATTAATTTATCATTGCGATGAAACGAGGGCTGGTTATCATAGCCGGGGTGATTACTAATATTAACCGGGTTGGAGAGGGAGATTACACCATTTTTGATTTGGAGATCAAACAGGTAGATTTCAGAGCCGCCTTGTGCAGCGGTTTCCAAACTTAAGATTAGTATCAAAAAGCATCCGATTAACCGCATAAGACTTTTTCTCAAGCTACAGAATCTTTGCGCGCTGTACATTAAATACAATCGCGTAAGGCGCAATGACGTAAAGAACTTCAACTGCTTGCACCAGTAATTTGTTGCCAGCCTTATTTTATAGGAAATCTTCGCCAACTCGTTACCAGTCCTTGGCGGCCTTGCGGCTTTGCGCGCTGAACTCCCTGTTTGTATCAATTCAATCCCGCTAAGTCGCTAAGGCGCAAAGAGCTCTTGCTGTTTGCAGCAGCGATTTGTTGCTAGTATCGTTTGAAGGAGAATATTCGGCCAACTCATTACCAAGCCCCTGGCGGCATTGCGGCTTCGCGCGCTGAACTCCCGGCTTGTGATTTGT
>JACMLR010000086.1 GCA_014379515.1 Chitinophagaceae bacterium | reverse complement strand
TTGCCAGGTCCGGTATTTTCTATTGCGGCATTTATGGGAGGGATGTCAATGAGTGATAAACATGCGGGTTGGCAGTTGCTCGGCTGCCTGATTGGAATGGTCGCCATATTCTTACCAAGCGCGCTACTCGTATTATTCTTTTTTCCGATCTGGCATAATTTGAAGAAGTACCCTGTAGTATATCGCGCATTAGAAGGGATAAATGCAGTTGTAGTGGGAATTATGCTGGCTTCTGTTTTTTACATGTTGAAAGATATTTCCATCACAGAATTCAAAACACTCAGCTTCTTAAATGTTGGAGTGATTGTAGGAACATGGGCTTGTCTATCATTTACTAAAATCCCTTCGCCATGGATAGTGGTGATCTGTCTTTTGCTTGGGCGAATCTCATCAATGCTCCTGCCTGGTTAAACTTCCTGATTTATCCAACGCAACATTTCAGTGTGAATTTTTCCATTAGTAGCAAGTATATGGGGCTGATACGGCGAATAGCGATCTCCCTTATAATCAGTAACCTTTCCCCCGGCTTCTTCAACAATTAAAAAACCTGCGGCGCTATCCCAGGCACTAAGTTGGTGTTCATAGAAACCATCAAACTTTCCTGCAGCTACCCAGCACAAATCCATTGCCGCTGAGCCGAGCCTACGAACCGGAATTCCCTGCCGAACAAATCGTGCGAAACATTCCAGCGGACCGTTTGCAGCATCCAGGTATGTATAAGGAAAGCCTGTTACCAGGCATGACTTCAACACCTCAGATTCATTGCTTACAGAAATTGGTTCGCCGTTAAGTGTGGCACCCTTGCCCTTTTCCGCAAAATAAAACTCCTTTAAAAAAGGATTGAATACGGCTCCCATAATCATTTCACCATTGTGCTCAAGTCCGATCGATACACAACAAATCGGAATGCCGTGCGCAAAATTAATCGTACCATCAATCGGGTCGATGACCCACTTGTATTCGCTCGATGTAACCAGTTCCCCAACCTCTTCGCTAAGTATAAAATGATCAGGATAAACGGACCGAATACATTCAATAATCGCTTTTTCAGATGCATGATCGGCCTCCGTCACAAGGTTGTTGATTCCTTCCTTATGACTTATCTGCAAATTTTTGTTATTAAAAAAATGCAAAAGCACTCGTGCCCCCGCTTCTGTTGCGTTAATCAAAGTTTCTTTAAGCATTTTGCAAAGATAAGTGCGAACTCTCCGAAGAATACAGAACGAAACCGGCCTACGGCCTCATTCAGTTCTTACGATATTTAAATTCGCGTAGTTTTGAAGCGATGGATGTTTCGATAATAATCGTAAACTATAATGTAAAATACTTCCTCGAGCAATGCTTGCGATCGGTCGCAAAAGCAATTGAGACGCTTGACGCTGAGGTTTTCGTTGTAGACAATTGCTCAACGGACGATTCGATGAGCTATCTAAAGGACAAATTTTCTTTTGTCCAATTTCTCACGAACGAACGCAACGAAGGTTTTGCGATTGCAAATAACCGCGCACTTGCAAATGCCCAGGGACGTACCATACTTTTTTTAAACCCAGACACGATCCTTGGAGAATCCTCTTTGACAAACTCAATTCAGTTTCTTCAATCAAGTTCCGATATCGGAGCAGTCGGAGTTCGAATGATTGATGGAAGCGGCAAATACCTACCGGAATCAAAACGCGGTTTCCCCGATGCCTGGACCTCTTTTTGCAAGATGAGCGGACTTACCAGACTATTTCCAGGATCAAAGATATTTGCCCCATACTACCTTGGTCACCTCATCTCAACCCAAAACCATGTAGTTGATGCATTATCCGGCGCATTTATGCTTGTTAAAAAGCAAGCTTTAGAAAAGATTGGAGGTTTTGATGAACGATTCTTTATGTACGCGGAAGACATTGATCTCAGTTATCGAATTCAAAAGGCCGGATACAAAAACTATTTTTTTTCTGATACGACTATTATTCATTTTAAGGGTGAAAGCACCACAAGAAATGGTGAACATTCGAGGCTATTTTATAGAGCAATGATACAGTTTGTAGAAAAGCATTATTCGGGGAAAACAGCCGGAATTGAACGTTTTTTACTTAAAATGGGTATAAAAGTAAAAGAATCAATCAGTTTTGAACGAAAACGTGAGATCCCCCTGCCCGTATACAACGAAGCTTGGTTTGGAAAAGTGAAGTTAATGGGCGACAAACAATCCGGACTGGAAATCAGTCAGGATATAAAGGTTAACCCAACTCCTTCTACCATCATTTGGTGTGAAGGAGCGGCGTTTTCATTCACCGAGATCATCGCCTCAATGGAGCGCCAGGTCGGGGAATATAATTTTTTCATCCACGGCTTCAATACAAATTCGATCGTTGGGAGCTCATCAAGCGAACAAAGAGGTGTTGCATTGTCTCTTAAGGATATCAACTTTTTGTGAAGGTCGAGTTTTCGCGTTGCGTGGCTGGCTTAGCAAACCATTGATTAGGATCCAGCCATTGCCCATCTTTCTTGAAAAGCGAAACTTCCAGTTCGGCTAACTTTTCGTCCGATTTTTTATGGATAGAACCGATTTCTTGTCCCATAATTACAGTTTCGCCTTTTTTCACCAATGTTTGATCCATGTTAGCATAGCTCAGATAATAATCTTCGGTTTTAACGAGCACCGTTAGAATCTCGTCCACATTGTAAACTTCAACAACTTCACCCGCTGCGGCAGCTTTGACAACTGCGCTTTTTACACTGTGAAGCAACAAATTTGGCGAATAGTTCCTACTTGTGCCGTCCTCTACATTTTCAGAGACAACTACTTCGCCAGACTCAATTGGATAAGCAAGCGTACCTATTCGAGCTTCAAAAGAAAGAGTGTTTGGAATGACGGCGGCAACGATGGGTAGCGGAGTAGATGCATGTTGCATTACCTGATCAGATTTTGAACAAGAGACAAGAAGAACCAGCACAGGGAGACCTGTGGAAATCAGAGCCTTTTTTTTCATACTAAGGATTTTTTGCAGCTGGATGCAAAAGGCACGCCCAGCTCAGAAAGCAAAAAGTTAAATAGGAGCATTTCCCGTAATTTTGAAACAACCTATAAACAAGGAAAATATCCATGGCTCTAATTGAGATCTCCTTGCCTGCGTCAATTGCTAAAGCCCTGCGTTTACCCGTAAAATCGCCGAGAAGACAGCAGTTGAAAGTGTTGAAGAAATTGTTGAAGAAAGCAAGATTCACCGAGTTTGGGCAAGCATACCGATTCGATGAAATGTTATTATCAAAGAATCCGGCAAAAAAATTCCAGCAGAACGTTCCTACTTACGACTACACGAAGATTCACAAAGACTGGTGGCATCGCTCGCTCGAAGGGCACAGCGATATTTGCTGGCCCGGTAAAATTAAATACTACGCACTGAGTAGCGGCACATCTGAATCCGCCAGTAAATATATTCCCATCACAAATGATCTGTTACGCGGCAACCGAACGGTGATGGTCAAGCAGCTATTCACGCTACGTACTTATCA
Source organism: Chitinophagaceae bacterium (assembly GCA_014379515.1). Lineage (GTDB taxonomy): Bacteria > Bacteroidota > Bacteroidia > Chitinophagales > Chitinophagaceae > Endoryza. The sequence continues at coordinate 6,659 of JACMLR010000086.1, read as the reverse complement.
TGATATCCCCGTGAAGAGTATCGGGAAAGGCTGGCTGATGATTGGAGGAAGTACCGATCTTCAAAAAGGTCCCGGATATTACGCAGGTGACCTAAGCGGAATCACCGCTAAAAAAGTTCCTTTCTGGTTTACGCCGTTTTACAAACCCGGGAAGAAAATTGCAAAGACAAACGATTGGTCGACGAAAATAGAGATGGTGATCGAAGAAGCTCCAAAGTGGGATATCGGTTTTGTGGTTGGGGTGCCTGCATGGATTCAGTTATGCATGGAGAAAATTGTTGAGCGATATAAGGTGAAAACGATCCACGATATCTGGCCTAATCTTGCCTTTTTCGTTCATGGAGGGGTTTCATTCGAGCCGTATAAAAAGGGTTTTGAAAAACTGCTTGGCAAGCCGTTGACTTATATTGAAACCTATCTGGCAAGCGAAGGATTCATTGCATACCAGGATCGCCAGCATGCTCAAGGAATGAAACTGGTATTAAACGAGCATATCTTTTTTGAGTTTGTTCCGTTCAATGATATCAATTTCGACCAGGAAGGAAACATGGTTGAAAATCCTGAAGCATTACTAATAAATGAAGTGGAAGAAGGAAAAGACTACGCCATTTTGTTGAGCACCGCCGCCGGCGCATGGCGGTATCTAATCGGTGATACTGTAAGATTTACCGACAAGGACAAATGTGAAATCCTGATTACAGGCAGAACCAAACACTTTCTCAGTCTCGTAGGGGAACACCTTAGTGTAGATAATATGAACAAGGCAGTTCAACTTGCAAGTGAAGAGATGAATGTGTGCATTCCAGAATTTACAGTTGCAGGTGTGCCACATGGATTGTTCTTCGCCCATCACTGGTATGTTGCCTGCGACGATCATGTTGATGCAAATTTGTTGCGAGATAAAATTGACGAACACCTGAAAGAATTGAATGATGATTACGCTGTAGAAAGAAATAGTGCGTTGAAAGATGTTTACGTAACTGTACTGCCTGAGTCGGCGTTTATGGACTTCATGCAAACGAAAGGAAAAATTGGGGGCCAGCACAAATTTCCTCGAGTGATGAAAGGGAAGATGTATGAAGATTGGCAAAAATTTTTGGACGTCGAGTTGGCAAAGGCTAACGTTTAATAATTGTATTCCCTGTTTCTCGTGTTGTAACTCTTTCTATATTCGTAAATCTTAATTACTCAAATCACTCATCGAATAAGCGAACCTAATGTGGGAGGCGATTCTACACGGACTTACTCTTGGACTAATTCTTTCGATTTCGGTGGGCCCCGTCATCTTCACAATTATAAAGCAGAGCCTCGACAATGGACCAACCGGCGGATTTAGTTTTATTGCCGGAGTTTGGCTGAGTGACGTATTGCTTGTTGTTGTTAGCAACGCGTTTGCAGAACTTCTGAAAGGGTTAATGGAATATAAAAAAGCAATCGGTGTTGTGGGAAGCTTGTTTTTAATTGGAATGGGCGTCGTTTATATCTTCTTTAAAAAAGTCAAACTGCAAACCAGCAATAAGCCGTTGGTGAACAAATTTCGCACGCGTGATATTTTGAAAATTTTTAGTTCCGGTTTTCTCATTAATACGCTCAATCCGAATGTCTTCAGCTTTTGGTTAGTCACCGCAACTGCATTCACTGCAGAATTTTCATTGGCGCAGCGTATACTCATCTTTTCCGTTTGTATCGGAATAAATATCCTGGCGGATATTTTAAAGGTTATTCTAGCTGGCCGACTCCGAACCAAACTGACCCTTCATACAATTGCTATAATAAACAAAGTCTCCGGGTCGATCTTAATTGCGTTTGGGGTCGCCTTGTTTTATGGCGCCATTTTTTTATCAGATCGCATTGCCTGATATTAACAAAACCTTATTCTGCGCAAGCAGCGAACCCGCATTAACTTAACGGCGATGAAGAAACTTTACACCACATTTCTTTTCGTTTTGACCACTCTTATCTCCATCGCACAACAGTCGGATTTCATACAGGTTAAGAAACATAATAACAGAACACTTAAGACCTACTACACCGGGGCTTTTATTTCAGCTGAAACATATGATGGCTTCCGAATAAATGGAATTATCACCGCCATTAGAAATGACTCTGTCATTTTTCAACAAACCATGACCAGCCTGGTTCCAACACAACTCGGTCAAAAAATTGATACCATCCGATATTCAATGAGTGTTTATGTGTACCAGATAAAAAAATTCAACATGGAAGGTTATACGCCATCCATGCGAAAGAAAGGCTTCTCGGTAATTACTATTCCGAAATTGATGATCGTAGGTGGTGTTGGGTTTCTCGGACTTGAATTAGTTAATACCATTTATCGCAAAGAATCGTTGACCGATGGAAATAAACTCGGAACGCTGGCAATTGCTGTCGCTGTTGCTGGCGGAGGATTTCTTTGGAATTGGGTAGACAAAAAAAGAAACCAGGTTGGGGGAAAATATAAAATGGTTTACGTTCGCGCAGGACAATCGCCGATCTCCAGGTAAAGAGGTCGATTCAATAACGAATACTTCGCGCGGCAATAGTAACTTGCAGCAAACCAAAATATTTGCATGGCAGCCGCCAATAAAAAACTACTTCCTCGAATATGGCGCATAGTCAAGCGGGTTTTTATCTTCCTGTTTTTCTTTCACTTATTCTATCTTCTTTTACTGAAATGGGTTGATCCACCAATTACATTCACTCAACTGGGTAGTCTTTTTAGGGGCGATGGATTAAAACGAGACTATGTTCCTTTTAAAGAAATGTCTCATTATGCAAAGCTTGCCGTTGTAACATCCGAAGATCAATTGTTCCCGGATCACAATGGCTTCGATTTTAAATCAATCGAAAAGGCGATGAAGCACAATCGTAAAAGCAAGTCGTTGCGCGGCGCAAGTACAATCAGCCAGCAGGTAGCAAAGAACGTTTTTCTTTGGCAAGGGCGTTCATGGATTCGTAAAGGGCTTGAGACGTATTTTACATTTATGATTGAGTTGTTTTGGGGAAAGAAGCGAATATTAGAAATGTACTTAAATGTCGTAGAGATGGGCAGGGGGATCTACGGTATACAAGCTGCGGCAAAAGCTAATTTTAAAAAATCGGCAGCTCAACTAACGCGACAGGAATCGGCGCTGATCGCATCATGTTTACCTAACCCAAAGGTGTACGCGACAAAACTTAAGTCCAGAATAGGAGGGCCCAAATACAGTTGGATTCTTCATCAAATGACAAACATTCAAAACGATCCGGATATTCAAAAACTGATTCAGTAGCCTTATCACTTTATCTCAAAATCAAATGACGTGCTATTGAGGCTGGGATATCCCGGCAGGCAGGACCCAACACCAAGCTTCGATCGATATTGCCCAGCGGGTAAAGAATGAGCCACATCAAATTCAACGGTAAGATTTGCTGACGAAATGTACTCGACTTTAAATTTCGACGGTAAATAAGCAGAAACATCTCCTTTGACGTTATAAGTTGTCAGGAAAACCAGTGATGATGCATATGGTTGTGCCTTAAACAATGGCAGGTAATGGATCGGACTCTTCATTCTGCACGAAATATGAATTGTTCCCACGCTTGTGGTTATCGCACGGATATTTTCAATATGTATTTTAGAAAAAGAAAAAAATTCTTTTACGAGCAATCCCCGATAATTTGAAAATTGCGGAGCGGCAATGGTATCATGAAAAATTGTTTCTCTTTTAGTAAACGGATCAATTGCTGGTCCAACAACATACGCAGGCTTTCCGATTAACGAATCCTCCATTGGCCAATAATTGTAGTTGTTACGACGATACCAGGGAGTGTTAAGTGAAAATGCTGAACCCCTTCCGTAAAAAATATATTTTGAAGGCTTTTGGTATGAATCAATCACTACAAGTGGAAGCGGTCCTGCAATAGACTTAATTGCGTTTGCTGCGGTGACGTTGTCGTGAAATTCGTCTTTACTTATAAGTTTCGATGCCGGCAGGTCCATCATCATAAAAATTCTGGCAGCAAATACCAATGCGAGTGAAAAGGGTAGGGTTGCGTAAATCCATTTAGTAAGCCGACGCTGATCATTAATATAATGATGTGCAAGGACAATCAGTCCAACGAATGCAGGAACCGTCCAATTCGCTTCAACTCTTCCTTTAAATGTGCTAAGAAGAAACATTGCATAAACCCCAACAAACGAATATTTCATTGCCTTTTCGCTGAGCGAGATTGGCTTTTGCTTTGAAGCCGTCCATAAAAACAGGAAGCCAATAATAGGTCCGGCAAGGGCAATTTGCCCAAGCAGGTATTCAGCGGTAAACGAAAAGCGATAGCGTACCGCGTTTCTTTCAAAAAGGTGGAACTTAATTGATGGAAATCCATGAGTAAACTGCCAATAGATATGGGGTGAAAATAAGATGATTGCCACCGCGGCAGCTATATAAGTATAATATTTCGTTAGCAATTTTGGATTGGATACGATCGTAAAAAGAACGAGAAGGATGCCGTGATATTTACTGTAAAGCATCAACGCAATGCATAGCCCCAATAAAAAGGAGTTAAGCAGATTTGTATCCTTGACAAATGTTCGGTATTGAATAAAAAAGAGCGCAACAAAAAATAGCAGTGGAATATCAGGAACAGCGATAATTCCGCCAATTTGCGCTACTGCAATAGAAGCAACAATAACGTAGAAGAGCAAATCATTTTTGCGCTCGGTTAATCGAAGAATAAAATAGACCGAAAGCGTATTTAAAAGAACAACCAACAAGCGGACGCCCAATTCGTTTTGAAAAAGGGAATATCCAATTTTAATCAGCCATGCTATCATCGGGGGATGATCGAAGTAACCCCAATCAGGATATTGAGAATAAATCCAATAATATGCTTCATCATCAAATAACTCAGTTGTTGCTGCCTGGACCAGGTTAAGAATTAGCCAGACAGAAAAAAATAAAGCTCTATGATGTTTTTTGATAAAGTCCATTTATATACGCGTTGCGCACAATTATAATATCTCGTCAACAGCCGCAATTGCAGATTGCAATCGTTTACCAGTTTCACCGCTGATTATTTTCCACGGCACTGATTGGTTGATCATGATGTCTTTGTAAATGGCAAACAGTTTCGCACGGTTTTCGAGATCGGGATATTCTCGAAGTTCATCTTTAACCCATGGCAGGTCAGTATCGCAAAGCAGGTATAAATGATAATTGCGTTGTGCTATCTGATCCAGGATCCATAGGTGACAATTATTGAAAACAAATTCACACCACACTTTCATCACATACATTTCTGTATCAATGATTAACGGGTAAGCATCACCGATGTGATGTTCTGTAGTAGCCTTTGAAACACATTTGTCTTCGCTGGCTGCCTGACCCTTTGCGATCGTCAACAGATCATCATAGGTGTATCCCATACCGTGTTCCAATAGATACCCCCTGGCATATTCCGGGCACCATGCAGATTTATAATGAGCAGCAAGTTCTGCGCTCAGTGTACTCTTGCCCGTGCTTTCGGGTCCGATGACCGCTATTTTTATAATTTTTGTTTCGCTGATTGAGTCCATGCCGGTCGGGCTTTCAAAACTTTTTTATAAATGGGGCAAGCTTCGTCGTGGCTTCCAGGGAGATATCCCGCGCTCATTAAAAATTCATTCACAATTTCTCCGCCGGTAAAACGGAATGTTTTTTTGAAAAGTGCAGTCCATTCCTGGCGGGACATTGGATGCTGTTTATCAAGCCAATTCTTAAAGGATCCGTGTTCCTTTTGTAATTGGAGGATTGTCTTAGCATTCTCAATGGCCGCATTTACTTTCAATTTATTCCGGATGATACCGGCATCAGACAAAAGTCGTTCCACATCCTTGTCACCGTACGTTGCAACCTTGCGGATATTGAAGTTGCTGTAGGCTTTTCTGAAAGTTTTTTCCTTTCTGAGAATGGTAGTCCAGCTTAGACCGGCCTGGTTTATTTCAAGAACCAGGCGGCAAAACAGCTCATCGTCGTCTGCTATCGGAAAGCCATACTGGTTATCATGATAATTGCGATGTTCCGGTTGATCGCCTTTTGCAAGAGATTGGACGAAAGTGCAATAGCTCATGAAGAAACAGTTTTTGTTGTTGATGTTTTGGCTCGTTTTCGCCACTCGATAAGGCCAAAGATCGCCAATACGAATAATACAACATAATAGACAGAGGTGAATACGTATCCCTTCACGAAGTATAAAGGGATCGAAGCCAAATTGGTACATAACCACCAATACCAACTTTCAACTTTTTTTCGGGTCATCAACCACATTCCGGTAAACGCGGTGGCAGAGGCTAGAGCGTCTGCCCAGGGAATCGCGCCCGGCGCAAAATCTCTCTTCAAATATGTTAGCGCGAAAAAAATGACCGCGTAAAAAAAGGCAAAGAAAAAAAGCTGTTTGATCCATTCCTGCGAAGTAGAAAGGGTGATATGTAGAACCGTTTCCTTTTTCTCATCACGGCGGTGCCAGGCAATCCATCCAATTACACTCATAATGGTATAATAGAGATTCACGGTGGCTTCGCCCCATAGGTCCTGGTTAATGCTCAGGAAAATATAAATTATGGTATTGATCAGCCCGATCGGATAGACCAGGATATTTTCAATCCGGCTATACCAAACACTCGCGATGCCGGCGAATACAGC
>JACMLR010000085.1 GCA_014379515.1 Chitinophagaceae bacterium | reverse complement strand
TTTCCATATAGGGCTGGGATGACTTCTTTATATTCCGCCCAGCCGCCGGCATCGATATCGATTTGAGAATTTGTACCAGGCTGGAACATCATATTGATGGGAATATTCCGGAACCGTAATTTGATACCGGCCTCAAAGCGCCCTTGTCTTAATGGGCGCAAATAATCTACGTTAAGATCATAAACATGTTCATCCGACAACAGTTTGAAGGAATCTGTCCCGGTTGAATTTGTGAGGATGTTAGTGAAATAATATTTTTCATCTTCGCGATGCCATGTATAGTTAAATCCAACATTGAGCTGGTGCCCTGCCTGTTTAAATTTTCGCAGATAATTCGCGGTTGCGGTTGCAGTGTATTTTACCTCATCTTCAAGAAATTGCCATAGCCTGTACCGATCTGCAACGGTTTTATTAAAGTAGGGTATATCACCACGATCAATAATTTTTTCCTGGTTGATAAGGCCTGATACAGTAAGGGAACTTTGGGTATTGAAATTATAATCAAACCCAGCTCTTAACGTACTATACCCTGTATTTCGATTTCGCTTTACTTGTTGAAGAATCACATCGCCGTTATCATAATAACGAGTACTGAATTCGTTTCGATTAAGCGTTTCAGTATACAACCAATCGGCCTGTAAAAAAGTATTGAATTTATTTTTTCGATAGTTCAACGACAATGAAGGATTGACTTTGGGAGTACGCTGGTATTGTGGCCGAATTCCCGGCAGATTGTCTTGCTTTTTCCAAATTGCACCAAGCCCGGTTGTAAAACTAACCTTGCCATTAAACCCTTCCTGCTTACTTTTTTTATAAATGATATTAATAATACCCGCATTGCCATTTGCATCATAACGCGCAGATGGATTATTGATGATTTCGATTCGTTCAATCGCAGACGCTGGAATATTATCAAGCCCTTTTTGACTATCAAACCCGGTGAGGGCTGTTTGCTTTCCGTCAATCAATACAGCAACGTTGTCGCTTCCACGCAATTGTAGTTTTCCATCTTGCGAAAGGGTGACCCCGGGCAGATTACTCATTGCCTGTAATACCGATCCTCCGGCCTGGGTTATATTGTTTGCCAGTGAAAAAGTTTTCTTATCCATTTTCGCCGAGATTCCGTCTGAGCCCGCTGTAACAGTAACGGAATCCAGTGCCGCGATACCTGCGGAAAGATCAAACGCTCCGAGATCGAGGAACTTACTTAATGATCCGACAAGTACAGGCTGTGCATTTAAAGTATAACCCACATATGAGAATTCAAGTAAATAATTCCCGGGATTAATATCGGTTAGGGTAAACCGCCCGTCTTCGTTTGTTATTGTACCGATAACGAAGCTGCTATCCTTGATTGTTTTCAATCGAAGGTTCACATAAGCGAGAGATGCCTTTGTTTTTGCATCCCTAACGATACCGGAAATGGTAACCTTTTCTACCTGCGACATGGAAAGAAATGGAATGAGTACGAAGAGGACCAGAAAGAGTTTTTTCATGCGTGGCAAAAATACACCCGGTTCCGATCTGCCACTGGAAATTTTCAATCAATTGAAAGATGTTGCCACGGTTCATAAAAATTAAAGCACTCGTTTTCAATTGATAGTATTGGAGGTTCGGAACCGACCCGGTTCGGATCTGCCTTAAACAAAAATCGATGAAATCGTTGGTAACAATGGTAAAAGCAGTTTTTCAATCGGTTCCGATCCGCCACTGGAAATTGTCGTTTAATGTAAGGTTCCTGGAACTTGAAATAGCCAGATATGAGTGTGCTGAAACCACGGGTATGGTTATTCGTTTCTTCCTCTGCTATTTGTCAAGAGCAGTCGTATAAAATAACGGACCCGACAATTCACGGAAAACCTCCCCAATCCGTCGTTCTTTCTACATTGAATCACTTCGCGTCCGATCTATTTTCGATACTCGATGGCCACGAAGGGAAATGCCGAAAACCCTGATAAAAAGTAGGCGGGACTTCTAAAAACTACAGATATGAAGGGTGTTCTTTTTATGTTTTTGTTCATTTGCACGTTATATTCTGGTCGAGCTGGCGTTGATCAGCCTCGTCTGCCATCGAACGAGACAGATGATTGTACTATGTGTCGCCCATCAATCATTCCCATTCTCAGTACCATTGATTATGCGGAATTGCAACGGTTGATTCATTTAAGGAATGATGATGCATTGCTTCGATTTTATACTCCGATTGCGCGGCAGATCGCCGGCTATGTTTGGCAACAGTATAATGAAGATGTTCTTGCCGATATATTGTCGGCACCGGAAACAGGAATGATTCTCGCCTTGTTTCTCTATGGAAAAGAGATGAATATCCTACCACCGGATCGCCCGGATCCGGGTCGTGATGGAGGCGGAGAGATGAACTGCTTTACTGCAGCGCTCGGCGGGTTGATTGGTATACCTGAGATAAAAGGGATCTATTCGGATTTTGTCAGCGGCAGGACAAGTCCAAAAACGGTGATCAAAGCTGTAAAATTAATAGGAAGAAGAGTTGCTACGATTATAGGCGTCGCAATTGCTGTTTATAGTCTTGGTGATTGTCTTGAGTGGTGGTAAAATTTTAACCGGAGGGATACTTTGAGCGAGGTCCCTCCTTAATTTATTATTATGAAAGAAATTGCACACTGGTTTACAATTATCATTTTGTCGTTTGTAGTTATTACGCATCTTCTGCGACTGATTTATCTTGTATTCAGGCCAAAACTTTTGACTGATGTAAAATTTATATCAGCACCGCCACCCAAAACACGTCTTATCTTATACTATCTTCTGATCATTCTGGTACTGACGGCTGTTGTTCTTCAGAAACTTGGAATAGGATGGGGCGGCTAAACCCACGGACCGCACGATCTTGATCTGGTTATTTTCATCACCTGAGTCGATCGTTTGCGTTATAACAATAACCTTCTAAGGCGACGAATTCGGATTCGCATGAATACCCAGGCCTGAGAGCCAGGCACCACATACCGCGTTGCAGCTGTGCGTTTGTTTGTCGATTTTCTAATAACCTGTACTGTGTGTCTGCGTGTGTATGCTGTTGGCCAATTTGGAATTCTGTATCCTTCATGGCGTCTTCAAGATCAAAAAATATTGCGCCCTTCGGTAACTTTCATTCACTTATTTACCCCTTGCCTGGCGACAAAATTATTGGCCGTGTTGTGGCTGTGCCTTTAAGAATGAATTTTCTAACCCTTAAATTATTTATTGTTTCACCCGAATTCTAAATTCTCCAGGGCGACTTCAGGATTAAAAATAGTACGCCTTCCGCGGCTTTCATTCAATTATTTATCCGTTGCGGGGAGACTCAAACTATGGCGCTTGTTACAGCTGTGCGTTTGCTACTGGACTGCTATACCCTTATAATGTTTTTATCTGCGTTATGCTATTCTAAGTACGAAATTTCTCGACGCAACCTCAGTGTTAAATAATATTACCCATTCAATGCTCCGATTTAATTTTATCTCTCTACCCAAAAGACTGACATAGCACGCCGTGTTGCGGCGTTGGGTTAAACAGCCGAACCCCAATCCCAGTATCATTATTATGTGTTTTGTGTGTTGGATTCTGTATTCTTTATTCTTTATTCTCTATTCCACATTCCCTATTCTCCATTCCACCTTCCCTACATACTTCTTTCCCTACCTTCGCCTCATGGACCGCTCATACCTCGAAGACAAAAAGTTTGACAAAACTAATTTCGCAGAAGAGCCATTGATACAGGGAGACTATGAAGCGTGTCAATTTATAAGCTGCGACTTTACCGCTATTGACCTCTCTAACTTTCATTTTATCGATTGCAGTTTTCAGGGATGCAACTTGAGCATGGTAAATATTGCAGGCACCGCTTTTCGCGATATTAGTTTTGATCTGTGTAAACTGGTAGGGCTTCATTTCGAGAATGCAGATCCCTTTTCCTTTTCGGTGTCCTTCAAAAGTTGTTCGCTAAACCTTTCTTCTTTTTACAAGTTGAAATTGAAGAACATGAAGTTTGAGCATTCAAATTTGCAGGAGACAGATTTTACATTGGCTGATCTCACCAACGCAAGTTTCATCGAGTGCGATCTCCTCAATGCAAAATTTGAAAATACAATTCTGGAGAAAGCCGATTTTCGATCCGCTTATAATTACTCGATCGACCCGACTCAGAATAAAATCAAGAAAGCAAAATTTTCAGTGCCAGGAATTATAGGCCTCCTTGATCGATTCGATATTATAATCAGCTAATATCATTTTCGATTCACCGGATTATTTGAATAACATATATCCATCTTTCAAACTAATTGAAGTACAGGTCCCGCCGGTGATGTCAACAGTTACTCCGGTTATCTTCGCTGCCATATCTGAACCAAGAAATACAGCCAGGTTTGCGATATCATTCATTAGCGGAAGTTCTTTCAACATTGTATCGCCTTTGAGTCTGTTCAGCGCGTTTTCTATTTCTGGTCCCCCAGCAGCAATTGCTTCCTTAAATACGCGCGAATCCGGTGATCCACCAGAGCGCATGTTAACCACACGCACTCCATATATTCCCAACTCCGCTGCCAGATCAATCGAAAATCTTTCTATTGCTGCACAGGCCGGACCGAAACCGCCAACCATCGGGTATCCAATGCCGCCGGGTGTGGCAGTCAATGTAACAATCACACCTTTCTTTTGACGCATCATGATACGGCCGCATGCAGTTGCAGTTAAAAAATTTGATTGCATTGCAATACGGATTGGCCGGATAAAATCATCTAGTGGTATTTCGGTAAGAGGAACATCCTGCCGATCTTCCATTCCAATTGCGTTAAAACATAAATCAACTGATCCTTTTTTATCAACCGCTCTATCAAGGTGAACTGTCACTTCCTTTTCTTCCATTGCATCTACTACTTCCATCTCGGCGTTCCCACCGGCGCCAATAATTTCATTATAGACCGCCTCCAGGGGTTCAGGATTTCTGCCAGTTAAAAAAACATAAGCGCCTTCCCGTGCCCATGCTTTAGCAATCGCTCCACCCAACGAACCGCCAGCTCCATAAACAATAGCATTTTTTCCTGTAAGCAACATAAAATGAATTTAAGTAAACTGAAAATTGAATTAACATTCCGCTGAATCAATACACCGCCTTTGTTAACAACGTTCAACGTTGTATTGTGGTTGAACGGCAATTCACAAACCTAAGTCCAAAGCACTGGACAAAGGATGCCTGAACGCGACATATTACGGGGTGGATTGCGTTATTTGGCGGGAGCAGGAAAAATTAATCTCGATAATTTAAAGCTGGTTTTCGGTTACCCAATAACGCTTCATACTTGTAATTGCCGACGGCAGCTTTGAATTCTTGTTTTGCTTTTTCAATGACTGCCGGATCGAGGAACAAATCGATTGCCGTCATAGCCATCGTCTTTGCTGCTACCATCATTCCTTTCGTTCCAATTTCCGTTCCTCCACTCGCAACAGCTTGCCAGCTATGCGCGGGAGTACCTGGTACCCAGGTCGCAGTTTCAAGTCCAACGGTTGGCACAACATAACTAACATCACCTACATCTGTAGATCCGCCACCTGCATCAATTACCTGTTGAAAAGGTTTTATCGTTGCGGCAGAATTAATTGGGGCCGAGCTAAAACCAAACGTTTTTTGGATTGCTTCACCAAAAGCAACCTCATCTGCTGAATAGTTAACACCGCCTGCACGTTCAAGATTCTTCTGCATCACAAGACCAAGTTCGCGATTCAATAGTAAATCATGCGTGCCCCCTATAATTTCATACTCCATCGTAGTTTCAGTTCCCATTGCTGCAGCGTTCGCCGCTTTTACAACACGCTCAAAAATCTGTTTTACCTGCTCTCGTTTCGGATGACGCACATAATAATATACTTCAGCAAAATCAGGAACGACATTCGGTGCACGGCCACCATTTGTTATCACATAATGAATTCTAGTTTCCTGCGGAACATGTTCACGCATCATATTAACCATATAATTCATCGCTTCAACAGCATCGAGTGATGATCGACCTCGTTCTGGCGCGCCTGCCGCATGAGCTGAAAGTCCTTTGAATCGGAATTTAGCAGAACTATTTGCCAGCGCACTCGTCATCGTGATTTCATTGACAGCTCCCGGATGCCAATGAATGACTGCATCAACATCGCTAAACAAACCGGCGCGTACCATATACACTTTTCCGCTTCCACCTTCTTCTGCCGGGCAGCCGAAAACTTTTATCGTTCCCTTCAACTTTTTTGACTCTATTAATTTTTTTATTTCAATGCCCGCAGCAATTGAAGCGGTACCAAACAAATGGTGCCCGCAAGCATGGCCTGCATCTTTTCCTGGGAGTAATTTCTTCTCAGCGACCGCAGCTTGCGAGAAACCTGGCAATGCATCATACTCAGCAAGAATTGCTATAACCGGTTTGCCGCTTCCATAGGTAGCAACAAACGCAGTTGGTATTTCAGCAACACCGGCTTCAACAACAAACCCGCTTTCTTTTAAAACGTTTTGTAATAGTGTCGAGCTTTTATGTTCTTTATAGCCAACTTCAGCATAATCCCAAATTTGAAGTGCAGTCTTTTTGTATGCTTCATAATTTTTCTGAATGTCATCCATCGCCTGTACTTTCAGGTTGTCTCCTGCGGATGCAACTGTTTTCTTTTGAGCAAATGTTGCAGAACAAATTAATAAGATGCAAATACAAATGGAATTTCTCATGTAAAGAGTTTGATTACCCAAAATACTTGTTTTCGCCAACACTTCTATTCAGCAATTGTTTCCTAAATTGGAAAACCTAACACAACTATTATGGCTACTCAGCTACAGCACACCCCAAAAAAACCAGGCTTGTTTTTATTATTTCCGTGGAGCCTGGCGGCAATAGTGCTGATCCTATTGCTTACTGCATTTCTTCATGACTGGATTGGAAGCAACTGGAATTGGGTTGCTTTCTTATTGATTATACCCGCTGCGATTTTTGAAAATATCAAGATTGGTTATACCTCGATCAAAGTGATGTTTCTCAAAATTTTTTACTCGCTCTTATCATTCATGGTAGTAGGATTTACTGCTGGATTGAGTATCTCGACATGGTATTATCATCAAAATGCGCCGGCGATTAAACCGATGATTGATTTGCCCTGGTATATCTGGCTCGCGATCATCATTGTATTGCTGATCGAATTGGCGCATATTTTCAGTTTGCTGAAAGCGCTTAAACGGGAGCTTGTACAATTCGAATAAATATCTTTCTAACTCAAACGAATAGATCCATCATCAACTTCTGATCGGGGTTGACTGCATATTTGGTAAAGTCAGTAACTCCCTGTTCAGTTAGCACATCTTCATCGATGAAAAAATTACCTGTGCATTCGAATGATGGCTTTTGAAGGATATGAAATGCAGCATCTGCAACGATCTCTGGTGTCCGACTCCGCTGAATAAGGAAGTCCCCACCTAACAGGTTTTGCACTGCTGCTGTTGCAATCGTAGTTTTTGGCCAAAGTGCATTTGCCGCGATGCGTTGTTGTTTCAATTCTTCCGCGAGTCCAAATATCACCATACTCATTCCGTACTTACTCATGGTATAAGCAAGGTGCTTGCCGAACCAGGCCGGATCCATATTTAGTGGTGGCGAAAGATTAAGTATGTGTGGGTTTCTTGCTTTTTTCAGATGCGGGATACATTCTTTGCTCATGAAGAAAGTTCCGCGGACGTTAATGCTGTGCATGAGGTCCCACCGCTTGGGTTCTGTTTGTTCGGTCGCAGTGAGATTGATTGCGCTTGCATTGTTGATCAGGATGTCGATGCCGCCAAATGTATCAACTGTGGTTTTCACAATATGACGGATACTGTCTTCATACCGAATATCGCCCTGGATTGGTAAAACGTTTCCGGGGCCAACTTTTGCGATTTCCGCGGCTGCAGTGTGTATCGTTCCTTCCAACTTAGGATGCGGTTCCGCTGTTTTTCCGACAATGGCAAGATGTGCGCCTTCCTTTGCAAGGCGGAGTGCGATGGCTTTACCGATCCCGCGGCTGCCACCGGTAACGAGGACTACTTTGTTCTCAAATAGCATAGTAATAAGGGTTTAATTAGCAATTGTCTACCTATTGTATATAAATATAGTGGCTTTCGGATGCTGCCAATAAAGATCAGGTATTTCTACGGAAACCCGCTCTGGTATTACTACGATTTTGACGGTAAAAAGGGAAGCATTTAAATCGGGCACTAACGCTCTTGTGTGCATAACTGTCGAAGAGTATGTTTGTACTCGTTGATTGATTGATTCAAGGAACACGATCCAATATCCAGAAAGACCAGACCAATATCCAGAAAGACCAAACCAATATCCGGGAAGACCACAGACCAAATCCTAGAGAAACCAAATCCAAGTAAAACCAGTATCCAAGATCAACCAGTTCCAGAATCTGTCAACTAAACGAAATGAAAATCCAACGTCCGAATCCAAAATCCTGAAAAACGTTTAAAATTTGTACCTATTGATGGCCAAGCAGAGAAGTTAAGGTTTCGTACAAAACGTTTTGGAAAGTCCCGGTTTAATCCCCGGGATTTTTCAGTTTTTAGAAGTCCCGGACCCATACTCCACCCTCTCCGGTCAAAAGCATTAAATTCGAATTCTTAATACCTGATATGCTACGACTTTGCCTGGTCCTTCTTTTAACTCCATTCATTTCCTTTTCACAGCCCGACGTGCAGAAAAAGCTCCAGACCCTCTTCATCAATGCAAAGGATGGTGACATAATCGACCTCCCAGAAGGTAACTATCAATTAAATCAAAGTTTGTGGCTGGATGGCCGAAATAATATCATCATCACTGGGAAAGGAATGGGAAAAACGTTTTTAAACTTTGCCGGCCAAATTTCAGGTGCAGAGGGAATCAAAGTCACCAACGGATCAAAAATTACAATCAAAGACTTAACCGTTCAGGACACTAAAGGCGACGGGATTAAAACCCAACTGGTTGAAGGCATCACTTTTCAGAATGTAAAAGCTGAGTGGACGAAAGGAGCGAGTAGCAAGAATGGCGGCTATGGAATTTATCCAGTTCAATGCAGCAATGTGTTAATTGAAAATTGTGAAGCCCGCGGTGCGAGTGACGCCGGTATCTACGTTGGGCAATCAAAAAACATCATTGTCCGCAACTGCAAAGCTTACGAGAATGTTGCAGGCATCGAGATTGAAAATTCTCTTTACGCTGATGTATATGCAAACGAAGCCACCAATAATACCGGCGGCATTCTAATCTTTGATCTTCCAGATCTGGTTCAAAAAAAGGGCGGATTTATTCGCGTCTACAACAACAACGTACATCATAACAATCATGAAAACTTTGCACCCAAAGGCAACATAGTTGGGAAAGTTCCACTCGGCACCGGTATCATGGTAATGGCTACCAACAACGTGGAGATCTTCAATAACAAAATTATTGACAACATCACTACCGGGACCGCAATCGTAAGTTATTACATAAGCGAAAATCCAATTAAAGATTCTTCTTATTATCCCTATCCGACTCAAATCAATATTCACGATAATACCTATCAACGACCTAATGTTAGGGCAACAATGAAAGGCCGCATGGGGAAAATGTATCGGTTGAAACTAAAATTTGGAAAGAACGTGCCACATATAATTTTTGATGGCATTGCGGATAAGAATAACGCGCCGAAAATTTGTATCCGCAACAACAACAATATGTCCTTTGCGAACATAGACGCTGCAAACAAATTCAAAAACATATCCCGGGATGCAACAGCCTATGACTGTACCCTTCCTCCACTTTTGCCATCTCCACTCGCAAAAGCGAATTAATCATGAAATGGCGGATTTTCATATTACTGATCATTGTAATTGCAGGAATGTTATCGTTTACCAGCAATTCTCCGCAGGATGAATTTGAATTTCATGAATCGCTTTCGGAGTACAAATTTTTTATAGGTAAGATGAGTGAGTTGCAGCCCGCAAGTGGTATTCTCGAATACGATCTGAATACTCCTCTATTCAGCAACTACGCAGAAAAACTCCGCTTCATTAAAGTTCCAGCTGGTAGTAAGATATATTACAACGATACTGCTGTCTTCGAAATGCCAAAAGGTACTGTACTGATTAAAAACTTTTACTACTGGAATGATTTTCGTCAGCAAAAAAAAGGGAGAAAGATTATTGAAACGCGCCTGCTCGTGCATCGAAGCGATGGCTGGGCAACCTATCAGTATATCTGGAACGAGGCGCAAACTGAAGCGGTTTTTGAACCCATTGGTGATGCGATTACCGTAA
>JACMLR010000084.1 GCA_014379515.1 Chitinophagaceae bacterium | reverse complement strand
GGATGAAAAAGTGGGGCGTGAAGAAAACAGATCCTGGCTTTATCAACTTCGTTCTTTAGGTGTTGCGATTCATTTTTGAATCGATACCCAAGTTGTTCCATCACGTTTGATGCACCACTAATCGCTGATGCACCGTAGTTTCCGTGTTTCGCGACTGGCTGACCGGCACCCGCAACGATAAAACAAGCCAACGTCGAAATATTGAACGTATTTTTTCCATCCCCACCTGTGCCAACAATATCCAGCAATTCGTAACTGCCGAGATTCACCGGAACGCAAAGTTCGAGCAATGCATCGCGGAAACCCTGAAGCTCTTCGATCCCAATACTTCGCATAAGGTATACAGTCATGAACGCAGTAATTTCGTGCTCATTGAAAACACCCTTACCGATGTTGAGCAACACATCTTTCGCCTGCTCGCGCGAAAGGGTTTTATGTTCGAATAAAATAGAAAGAATTTTTTTCATACTAAAAATATAATCACCTGACTGCCTATACGATCAACTTTTTAACCAATTTCTCATAATTTCTTCACCCATGGGGGTTAAAATACTTTCGGGATGAAACTGCACGCCCCGCACATCATACTTTTTGTGCTGCAACGCCATAATATAACCGCTGTCATCTTCTGCTGTAATATCAAGGTCTGCCGGAAATCCATCTTTAGCAACAACCCAACTATGATAACGTCCCACTTCAAGAACAGTTGGTAATCCATTAAATAGTTTGTCGTCCGCGGATAACGTTGCGTCCTTGTCCGACCTATCTATTGTTATTGGCGTCGCCACTCCGTGGTAAACGCTGCTTAGATTTACCAGCTTAGCGCCGAATGCCTGGCCGATTGCCTGGTGACCCAGGCATACACCGAGAATACTTTTTTCATTCGCGTATTCTTTTATAAGCGGAAGCAACAAGCCTGCCTCTTCTGGTATACCAGGACCAGGAGACAAAATAATCTTGTCGTATTTTCTTATTTCTTCCATTTGAATTTTGTCGTTTCGATGAACCTCCACTTTCTGGTGCGTGATCTTCTCTACCAGGTGAACCAGGTTATAGGTGAACGAATCATAATTATCAAAAACAAGAATCTTCATTTCAATTAACGTTTTGCAATTCTTTACACGATGTTATCTAATCTCTTCAGCAACTTCAATTGCCCTTTTTAATGCGCCAAGCTTATTGTTCACTTCCTGCAATTCAAGTTCAGGTGTGCTTGCAGAAACCACGCCAGCACCCGCCTGGTAAATGAGTGTATTGTTCTTACTTAAAAAAGTCCGGATCATAATTGCATGATTGCAGCTACCATCAAAACCAACAAACCCGATGGCTCCACCATAATAACTCCGCGCAAGATTTTCATACCGGCCTATCAGCTCCATTGCCTTAATTTTCGGTGCACCACTTAGTGTTCCGGCAGGAAATGTTTTTGCAAGAAGTTCGAACGGGCTTGTACCCTTCTTTACTTTCCCGACAACTTCACTAACAAGGTGAATTACGTGACTATAATATTGCACCTGGCGATAGTGGGCAACTTTTACATCTTCACAGACGCGGCTAAGATCATTTCGTGCAAGATCAACAAGCATCACATGCTCTGCATTTTCCTTCGCATCTGCAAGGAGGCGTGCCGCCTCCAATTGGTCGGTTTCATCATCGCCTGTTCGTTTAAATGTTCCAGCAATGGGATGAACTACGGCCTTGCCATTACTAATAACTATCTGAGCTTCGGGTGACGAACCCATCAGTCGATAATCTCCATAATCAAAATAAAATAAATACGGAGACGGATTGATGCTGCGCAACGCGCGGTATACATTGAATTCATCGCCGGAAAATGATTGCTCAAATCTTCGACTGAGAACGATCTGGAATACATCTCCTCTCAGGCAACTTGCAATCCCTTTTTTAACCATTCCGATATAAGTGGCATCATCGAGTGAAGAGCTTTCGACACCTTTTTTCCCGAATGGAAAAACAGGTACGTCTTTGCTTCGTATCAGGCTTTCAACAAGGTCGACTTCACTTACAATTCCCTCGATCCTGTTTTCACAAATGAACAGTTCATCCTTATGATGGTTGAGTGCGATTACGTATTGATATAAGCGATACCGCATCAAAGGAATCAGGGGCAAAGCAGCGTTATCGGTTGGTTTTACCGAATCGAAGAACTGAACGGCATCATAAGTTGTGTAACCGTAAAGCCCGTGTGCAAATCTCGCTTCTTTAATTTCTGATGTTGCTTCGAATCGATCCATAAACTGTGCGAGTTGTGCAGGAACGTCGCCAGGATTTTTGATTACAGCCTTTTCCGGGTTTTGACCAGGAAATTTAAATTCGATAGTGGTCGGCGAGGTAATTTCCATCCCCGCGATGGCATTGATGCCGATGAACGACCAACTGTTTTCTGCTGCATGGTGATCGGTACTTTCCAGCAAAACGGTATCACGAAAGCGATCACGCAGCCGCAGGTAAATGCCGACTGGTGTAAAAACATCCGCCAATAGCTTCCTGCATTTCGTGTCGATAAGAATTTTCTTCATACTTCTAAAATCTAAGAATCGCTTTGCGATGCTTCAATTCGGAAAATAAAAAAGCCCCGAAACAGTTCGGGGCCTCATGAATACTTTATAGTTAAAGTAATGACATTACAGAACCCCGGAAGAGTTTGTATGCCACCACCACTGCATATTTTTAAAAGATTGATTCATTGCAGTGCAAATATTACATGCAAAAAGCAAACAACCAAAATTATTTAAGATATCGTAAGCTGGATCCTATCAACTTAACATTCTGCATCGATACCCGGTAGGGGTAAGATCATCCTTAACCGCTGGCCAAAATCATGATTGCTCTCCGTAACTTGGATCAAACTAACTCAATGCGTCTACTCTCGCTCGACTTTCTCAGGGGGCTGATCATGGTCCTGCTTACAATGGAAAGCACCGGGCTGTTCGAGCATCTTTATCACGCAACGGAGGGAAACTTGCTCCAGGGATTTTTCACCCAATTCTTTCATCATCCCTGGAATGGCCTCTATTTCTGGGACCTCATTCAACCCGGTTTTATGTTCATCGCGGGCACGGCAATGGCTTATTCGCTAAATAAACAGCAGCAGTTGGGGATGAGTTGGAATCAATCGTTTTTTAAGATATTAAGACGCTGCGGATGGCTTTTCTTTTGGGGTGTACTTGACTACGCCGTACGAAAACACGGCCTTTCATTTGAATTGTGGGATGTTCTGACGCAACTTGCTTTTACCACCCTTATCGCATTTCTGGTTTTCCGCTTTTCGTTTACCACACAGATAATCATTTGCATTGGTATCCTCTTATTAACGGAAGGACTTTATCGTTTTACGCATGTGCCGGGATTTGATGAACCATTCACAAACGGGAAAAATTTTGGCAACTACATGGACTTGGTTTTGATGCGAAAAATAAATGGCGACGGATGGGTTGCGATCAATTGTATCCCAACCGCAGTGCACACGATTGCTGGTGCAATGGCGGGAAAGCTACTCATGAGCGACCGAAAAAAAATTGCGCCGTTATTGTATTGGGCAGGAATTTGCATGCTACTTGGCTATGGCCTTGATTGGTCGGGCATCACGCCGATCATCAAAAGAATTGCAACAAGTTCGTTTACACTCGCATCACTTGGCTGGTGCCTTGCAGCACTGGCACTTTGTTATTGGTGGATTGATCAGAAAAATCATCGCAACAATCTAAAAATTTTTACTGTTGTTGGTATGAATTCAATTTTCATTTACCTGTTTATTGAGATCGTCGCATCAAGATGGTTTAATGGCTATGTTGCCGCAATTACAAATGGCCTCATGAAAATGATCGATACACCGCAAACGCTGATGAATATTATTACATCACTTTGCATTTTTGCTCTTGAATGGAGTATGTGCTATTTTTTATACAAGAAAAAGATTTTTTTCAGAGTTTAGGTGTTTGCGTGATCAGGCGTTTTGACAAATCAAATAAAAATTCATTTTCAATAGTGAAAACAAAAAACATTCTTGCATTTGTCGTTCTCATTTTTTTTGCGAGCATTTCGTTGGCTCAAACGGATACTCGATACACGTTATTGAAACCAGCGCGTGTTTTCGACGGGGAACAGATGCATACAGATTGGGTAGTATTGATCCAGGGAGATAGTATTGTACAGGCAGGTCCGATGCGATTCAAACTTCCTGCAGACACGAAAATCATCGAGCTCCCCAATCAAACCTTATTACCAGGTTTAATTGAAGGACATTCTCATCTTTTTCTTCATCCATACAATGAGGTTTCATGGGACGACCAGGTGCTGAAAGAATCGAGAAGTGAACGCACTGTTCGCGCCGTCAATCACGCCAAAGCAACGCTGCTTGCTGGCTTTACTACCATCCGGGATCTGGGTACTGAGGGTGCCGAGTTTGATGATGCAGGCTTGAAATCAGCAATAGAAAAAAAATTGATACCAGGTCCGCGTATGATCATTGCAACAAAAGCAATTGTAGCAAAAGGAAGCTATGGTCCAAAATCAACTAATGCAGACATACATTTTCACCAGGGTGCTGCTGAAGTGGGCAACGTTAGCGACATGCAGGCCGAGGTTAGAATGCAAATAAGTAAGGGAGCAGATCTTATTAAAATTTATGCCGACTACCGTTGGGGGATCGACGGAGAAAGTGCGCCAACATTTACAATCGAAGAAATTGCGGCAGCCGTTGCAATTGCCAAAAGCGGTAATAGGAAGGTCGTTGCGCATGCGACAACTCCTGAAGGAATGCGTCGGGCAATTATGGCTGGTGTTTCAACGATTGAACATGGCGACCAGGGTACAAAAGAAATTTTTCAATTGATGAAAGAAAAGGGTGTTGCTTTATGTCCAACACTTGCTGCAGGTGATGCAGTTGAGCAATACCGCGGATGGAAAAAAGGTAGCGATCCGGAAACCGAGCGCATTCGAAACAAACGCACAACATTTCAACTTGCTTTACAAACCGGAGTAACGATTTGTATGGGTGGTGATGTGGGGGTTTATGAGCATGGAGACAATGCGAGAGAATTAGAATTGATGGTTGCGTACGGAATGAAACCAATCGACGTGCTTCGGTCTTGCACAAGTATCAATGCGGACGTATTTGGCTATGCAAATAAAATCGGTCGGGTAAAAAAAGGATTACAGGCTGATCTCATTGCGGTCGAAGGAGATCCAGGCGTTGAAATAAAGGCAATCAGGAAAATCCGGTTTGTGATGAAGGCAGGCACAACATATGAAGTGCCCCCGATCAGACCGCGCTAATCCTAAAGTCTTTCAGTTACAACACTCCTTTTGTTGATGGCAAATAATTAGAGAACGGATCTCTTTTTACAGCCATTCGAATTGCTTTTGCAAAAGCTTTAAAGATCGCTTCGATCTTATGGTGTTCATTATCTCCCCGACATTCGATATTGAGATTGCATTTTGCTGCATCACTGAACGATTTAAAAAAATGGAAGAACATTTCGGTTGGCATTTCACCAATCTTTTCACGGGTAAAATTTGCATTCCAGACTAACCAATTACGACCACCGAAATCGATAAGCACTTTTGCCTCGGCTTCATCCATCGGTAAAGCAAATCCGTAGCGCTCCATTCCTCGTTTGTCGCTGAGGGCTTTTGCAAAAGCTTCTCCAAGTGCGATGCCTGTATCTTCTATTGTATGATGTTCGTCGATATGCAAATCTCCCCTGGCGATAACAACCAGGTCCATTTTCCCATGTCGTGCGATTTGATCGAGCATATGATCAAAAAAACCGATACCGGTTTCGATATGTGTCTGACCTTTTCCATCAAGGTCTAATTCGATATGGATCTTCGTCTCGTTGGTATTTCGGTCGTGGAGCACAATGCGCTGACCAAGTTTCAGAAACTCATAAATCTCGCGCCAATGTATTGTTTCTAATGCTACTGTTGAAAGACGCAGTTCGTCAGCCTTATCTTTTATTTCCGCGCCTCCCAGCGCCGCATCGACATTTAACCAAATAGCCTTGCAACCAAGGTTCTTTGCAAGTTGAACATCTGTAATTCGATCACCAATTACAAACGAATTCGCCAGATCGTAATGCCGATTGTCGATATACTTTTCGAGCATTCCTATACCTGGTTTTCTTGTCGGCAGGTTTTCGTGCGGGAAACTCCGGTCAATTAAGACTTCCGAAAAATTAATCCCTTCTCCTTCCAAGCTTTTCATCACAAGATTGTGAAGTGGCAAGAACGTATTTTCCGGAAACGATTCCGTTCCAAGTCCGTCCTGGTTGGTGATCATCACTAATTCAAAATCCAATTCTCTTGCTATCCGACCCATGTATTCAAACATGTGAGGATAGAAAGTAAGCTTTTCAAAAGCATCCAACTGATAGGTCGGTGGCGCTTCATTGATAAGTGTTCCGTCGCGATCGATGAGGAGGAGGCGGGTCATTGGGGGAGATTGAAGTTTTTAATGTTTAGAACTCAGAATACAGAATAAAGAAGAAAGAAGATGCAAAAATCCCGAAGTTTCATTCTTGTGTTGCAAGTCGCTTTATTTTGGACTTCCGCTACTTTTAATAAGCGTAGTTCGATATGATTCCAACAATCGGGCAGTCTCGGTCAACAGCAAATTTAGTTGCTCGTCTCGCCCAAAACCGAGATCGTTTGCGAGAATTAGAAAATACCGACACTCTTCTAAAGAAGCTTGAGCAATATTTAGGTATCGTGCCTTGTCTGATATTCCATGCTTCTTAAAACCTTCCGCAATATTAGCTGCGATCGATACTGCTGCTCGACGAAACTGTGACGTCAAGCCATAAATTTCCTCGCGCGGGAAGTTCTTAGTATACTGGTAAACACCAATCACGAAACGATGCGCCTTTTGCCAAACAATCAAATCCATAAAGTTTACTGCGGGCTTCCGTCGTTCCATAATGCGAGCAATGTAGTGACAGAACGATAGAAACGATCAGTTGAAAAACTATACAATGTTCGTATTATTCTCGCTAGTCGATTTGGATCCGCTTATTCTGTATTCTTTATTCTGTATTCTTTATTCAGTATTCTT
>JACMLR010000083.1 GCA_014379515.1 Chitinophagaceae bacterium | reverse complement strand
GTGTCCTTCGTGCTATTCCGTTGTGTTCTTCGTGAACCCCCTGATTGTACAATCACAAGGTTTACAAAGAACACGAAGAGAAGACACAACGGACACGAAGAAGGTTTTAGATTTTACTTTAATTCTGTTAACAAGCTCTTCATCATTATTCAGATTGATAACAAGTGCATTCATTCTTTATGTCCTTCGTGTTATTCCGTTGGGTTCTTCGTGAACCCCATGATTGTACAATCACAAGGTTCACAAAGAAAACAAAGAGAAGACATAACGGGCACAAAGAAGGTTTTAGGCTTAACTTTAATTCTGTAACAAACTCTTCATCATAGTGTCCATTAATATTAAATGTAACTGGCAACTTGGGCTATCCATTGTAGTTGTACTTTTTACTGCGTGCTCGAAAAGTGGTGGCCCGGTAACACCTCCCGTCGTAACGCCTGACACCATTCTTTATAAAATGCTTTTCTTTCCCATGGGAGCATCGCTGAATGTAAGCCTGATGAAGAATAACATAAAATACAATGGTGTTGTAACTAAAGAGTACAATAGTATTACTGCAGAAAATGCGATGAAGTTTGATGCATTACATCCTGCTGAAAATACTTTTTCCTGGAATGATGCCGACTACCTGGTAAGTTTTGCGCAGGCGAACAATAAGCGGGTGCATGGTCATACTTTAAATTGGTACATGGCTCTGCCTTCATGGGTTACTAATTTTGTTGGTGATTCAACTGCCTGGGAAAATTTGCTGAAGACGCATATTCAAACTGTTGTTACCTATTTCAAGGGTAAGGTTAAATCATGGGATGTGGTGAACGAAGCCTTTAATGACGATGGAACGCTGCGTAATAGTATCTGGGTTCAAAAGTTGGGCACCGATTATATAGCGCGTTGTTTCCAGTATGCTAACCAAGCCGATCCCGATGCCATTTTATTTTATAATGATTATGGACATGAATACAGCGCTGCGAAAAGAACGGCGATCATCAATATGATTACCGGGTTCAAAAACCGTGGCATTCCTATTCATGGTATCGGTATGCAGTTTCATATCACCTATACACAAAGCGATGCAAACATTAGTGCTGCTATCAATAGCGCAGCAGCTACCGGGTTGAAAGTTCACATTTCAGAATTAGACATCAGGCTAAATACGAACCTGGCATTAGGACTTTCTTTGACTCCTGCGCTTGCTGAGCAACAGGCAGCACGATATACATTCATAGTAAAAACATATAAAGCAATACCTACAGCACAGCAATTTGGAATCACCACCTGGAATGTTGGAGATGGAGATTCATGGATTCCCAATTGGCAGGGTGCACCCGATTGGCCATTGCCTTTCGATGCAAATTATTTGCGAAAACCGGCGTATCGGGGAATTATCGAAGGTGGGAAATGAAAACGCTCGCAAAGGGGCAAAGCCGCCAAGAATAACTTTTTCACTTTGCGGAATAGCGCCTTTGCGAGAAATAATTAGTGTAAGCGATCTCAGAGTAATTTATCCGGCGTGATAGGTAAATTTCGTACCCGTTTTCCGGTAGCATTAAAAATGGCATTAGCTACTGCTCCTGCAACTCCTACAATACCAACTTCGCCGATACCTTTCACACCAAGCTTGTTGGGTTTTGTATCTTTTTCATCAATAAATATGGTTTCAATTTTCCCGATATCCAGGTTGGAAGGAACATGATATTCCGCCAGCGAGCGGGTAACGAAATTACCCCAGCGGGGATCAAGTACTGACTCTTCAGTAAGTGCCATTCCGATTCCCCATACACATCCGCCAATGATTTGAGACCGTGCCGTTTTTGGATTTAATATTTTACCGGCACCCGTCACTGCAAGGAAACGTTGAACCTTTACCATCCCGGTATACTTGTTCACCCATACTTCTGCAAAATTTGCATTGAAGCTGTTTATTGAATATTTGTCTGCATCCGCTGGAGGTTTAGCGTCTGCCCTTGTTTGAAATTCTATGATGTTTTCCGAAACCATTAATTGTGCAGCAGTTGGCCGGACAAGAAATTTTTTGTCGGACTTAGCCATTAATTCATCTGTGATTTTTATACAGGCATCATTCACAGCATTCGCGAAACTGGCTGCACCAACAGAGCCAACCGAACCGGCAGCAGGGGGCAGATTTGAATCGCCTATTTTCACCGTAATATTATTGACG
The DNA here is from genome assembly GCA_014379515.1 of Chitinophagaceae bacterium. Classification (GTDB taxonomy): domain Bacteria; phylum Bacteroidota; class Bacteroidia; order Chitinophagales; family Chitinophagaceae; genus Endoryza. The sequence continues at coordinate 1,655 of JACMLR010000083.1, read as the reverse complement.
GATATTCCCAAGGCATCAGAAGCGGTTTGTGCGATAATGGTATGTGTTCCTGTTCCAAGGTCTGACGCCGCAAGCTCAATGATTGCTTTTACCTCATTGCCTTTTCGAATTAATTTGACAATTGCAGAACTATCCCGTTGCCGTGCTGGATAAGTGCCACAACCGACACCGTAACCGATTAAGTATTCTCCATTTTCATTCTGACGCGGCTCTATCTTTCGCTTCTCCCAGCCGAATGCTTTTGCACCTTCCTGTAAACATTGAACTGTTGTTCGCGAAGACCAGGGCTTTCCATTCGACGGATCTTTTCCAGGCTCGTTTTTGATGCGAAATTCAATAGGATCCATTTTTAATTGGTAAGCCAATTCGTCAATGGCTGATTCAAGCGCAAAACTTCCTGTAGACTTTCCTGGCCCACGGGTATACGTTGGTACAATGATATTCATGGGAACTACCCTGTAAGATATAAGTGAATTAGGTACTTCATACATTAGTTTTGAACAATCACCGCAATGTTCTACAAACTCATCTTTGATTGCAGCATGTGTTGTTGTTTCGTGCGCGAGTGCAGTTAGTTTTCCTTCCTTAGTCGCAGCAAGACGAAGTTTTTGATGATTTCTCTGGCGAAGACCAACTGAATTAAACATCTGTTGCCGGGTAAGGGCTAATTTAACCGGGCGGTTTACCATTTTTGCAGCAACAGCTGTAAGTACAAGGTTCGCCCATTGTCCCCCTTTTGATCCAAAGCCGCCACCGATATGAGGGGAAACGATGCGCACATTTCCAGGTTTTATATTCAGCGTCGAAGCAGCAGAGGTTTGCGCTCCATTGATCATCTGCGAACCATTATATAATGTAACGTTTTCACCCTCCCAAAAAGCGATTGTTGAATGAGGTTCCATCGGGTTATGGTGTTCAACCGGTGTTTCATAAAGGACATCAATTTTATATTCAGCATCACGAAAAGCAGCTTCAACATCACCTCGTGTAACATCTCCATCATTGTTTCCTTTAGGTAATACAGCTTCTTTTGCGTGCTTCACAAAATCGACTTTCGATGCTGCTTTTTCGTAGGTAACCTTAATAAGACTTGTTGCATAACGTGCCTGTTCAAATGTTTCGGCGACAACCAACCCGATATGCTGACCATGAAATTCAATATCCGGGCTTTGAAGCAGCGCACCGCCGCGGATGCCTCCACCAACATTTAATTTTGGTGCATTCTTATGGGTAATGACAGCTAAAACGCCTGGAGATTTTTCTGCTTCCTTCGTGTCGATATCGGTGATCTTACCTGCAGCGATGGTGCTTTTGAAAATAACTGCATGTGCAATATTTTTCAATATGTAATCAGTAGCATATGTTGCTGTCCCGGTTACTTTCAATAGTCCGTCTATGCGGTTTATGGCCTGTCCAACATTTTTCTTTTCGCTCATCTTAATTAGTTTATATAGTGAAGTACTGATTTTTCAAATCGATTTGTACCCTTTAAAGCTTCATGAAAATTCGTGTAATTAGTGGAGGAAATTTTTTGCCAAGAATTGCACGAATTTTCACGAATGAATAATACACTTTTTTTTTTGCGGATCTTTGCGGTAAAAATTTTTAGCGCAAAGGCATCGCAAAGATTCGCAAAGAGAAATTTAGGCTTTGCC
>JACMLR010000082.1 GCA_014379515.1 Chitinophagaceae bacterium | reverse complement strand
CTTCATATAATTTTTTCGCGCCAGCAATGTATAAAGACCGTTCATTAGTGGAGTTATTGGATTATCGCGATTAAACTGGCTAACCCGCTTACCACCAAACAAGCTCAACGTCCTTCTGCTGGAACTTCCTCCTTCACTATCGTAACTGAATGCTCTTTTACTTAAACTGACCTGCAATTGCGGATTGAAATGCGTATTACTAAAACCATATCGAAGCTGTGGTGTAATACTCAGTTGTTCTTTCCATTTCGGTAATGTCTTTGTTACGGTGAGACTCAGTCGTGCTACAACGCCCTCCACCGTATTATATTGAACATTTCGAAGCAATGGTTGCCAGGAAACAGTTGTAGGTGCAATCGGATCAAAATTCGATCTATTGAAGCCCGACCAAAATACCTTTTTAATAGTGATACGTCCCTGTTTCTTTTTCAATGAATCGATATTCCTTTTCGAGAAGGCTGAATCATGCCCGGCTTCGTAAACACTGTCTTTTACTTTGTAATCATTCGCTTCCTCTGGCTCAAGTTGAACAGGGCGGATCGAATCCCAGTATTCTTTGCCTTTTTTGTTGACGGTGGTATCGTATTGAACAACGACATTATTGAAATACTTTTTCCGGAAGCCGGGATTGATATCGTACTTATTATAGACGTTCAGGAAATTACCTGTGGCCTCGATACCGAATTTTTTAAATGTGAAAAGAATCACCTGGTCTTTTGTTTGCCATACGTCGGCACTCACGGGTACATGTATTTGCTTTATCGTTAAAGAATCCATGATCTCCAACTGAGCATCTTTCGTTACGAGCAAGTCAAGACTATGAATTCGCCAATCACCATCCGTGATATTAATAATCCCGGAGAACACTGGTTCAAATTTTCGTTTAGCCGTAACACGGATCTGGTTGATCTCTTTTCCATCTTCAAAGAAAGACCCGAGATAGCGATAGCGATAAAAATTCAACGCGCCATCAGCAATCGGAGACACGAACCCACGCGGATTAAGCTGTGATGTGAATACAACAACATTATTGCTATAAAAATTGATGAACGTGGGGAAATTGAATCCATAACCATTTGATCCGCTCTCCCTCCCCGACAAAACCTCGAGCTTTGTTTTGCCCGGCTTTTTAAATGCAATGCGTGTTAATGACTCAGACAAATAAACAATTCCTTTACCAGCAGAATCGACGCCCATGTCCTTTTTATCATCCTGTTCTATCTTCTGACCAAAAATCCTGGTCGGTAGTTTTCGTGTTTTAATCAAGGTCTTTATATAAGCCTCACAGGTAAACGAATCCAATGGATTTTCATAGGAAGGCCTTTTTCGAATGGCGTTTCGAATAATCTCGTACGCAGGGTCTTCTCCGCCAGGGCGCACAACAACTTCTTTCAAAGAAAGCTGTTGAAGAGAAAGCTGAAAGTTTAAGGTTTCAGCAGAAAGAGAAACGGTTATATTCTTTTCGATGCGATCATATCCTACATACTGAGCAGCGATCACATACTTACCGGGATCCAATTCAAGGAAATAGTTGCCTTCATTGTTGGCAGTTGTTCCTTTGGTAGTCCCTTTCACGAGCACAGAAGCAAACGGTAATGGTTTGCCTTGATTATCGGTGATTTTGCCGCTGATACGACCGGCCCAGGAGAATGATACGATGAAAACAGTAATGAATAAGAGTAAGGGTTTCCTCATGATAAGTTTGTGTAACGAAAATACCATGATAAAGTTTCTCAACGCCGCCATCGACTTACTTTTGCCTTAGTTTAACGCCGGTTGTCAAGTATAAGCCGTCGCAAGTAGGCACCCGATAGTGCCGCGAGTGCGCCAACCAACGCCCCAAGAACTGCGGTAACCAAAATCAACAACAACGAACTCCCACCCAGGGGGAAAATTGACGCGATACGTTGCGATAAAATTCCGTGATTCTTACTATCGATTATAAGTGCAAGTAAACCCCAAACAAGAAAAATGCCAAGCGCTCCAGACCAAAACGAATGCGCGGGACGCTGTTCAATTATAATCGCAATAAAAAAAGAGGCAAGAGCAATACTCCACCATGGCAGATAAAGTCCGGCAACAAACGCAATAAGAGCAGTCAGAATAATAGCGGCTAGAAATTTCATATCTGGGGGTTAGGATGAAAATGTATAGTTACTTCGAGAAATGTATGCTACCGATGACGTTTCGGTTATCCTTTTCCGATTGTTTCATTACCCATAGTGGATAATATTTTCCTGCAGCCCACTCGTCAACAAACTGATCATAAAACTTACTTCCCGGATTTCCGCTTTGCCCACCGGGGTAAATTCCATAGGCTTCAGTTTTATCAGTAAGATGAACGATCATTCGCCAACTCGGCCCGTGCGTCTTTTTGGTAGCATTAATCACATGTGTTCCACCACCCGTGATCAAATGCATCCTGCTCAATGGCGAAAGCCTCAACAGGTGCTGAATACCACTGTCCTTATATTTCCCCCAGGTAAGCAAGCCGTTTTTATCTGCTAATGCTAATCCCGGCACTGCCTTTTTAAAAGCTAACGTCACCATTTCCCGAATCGTTTCGATTTGTGTGGTTCGAATGTCATCCGTGAACTTAAATATCGAATCGCGTAACAGGCCTTCAATTAAGGTAAACTCCTGCGGTAAATCAAAAGGCGTTGGTACGCGCGCAAACTCGTCAGTCCAAATCACTGTCTCAAGGCTATCATACCAGCTGATAAAAACAGCAACACCTTTTTCATTCGGATCATTCCTATAATTCCATTTTTTAACCAGGTCAAGGTATGCG